>JAFZQK010000072.1 GCA_017620455.1 Clostridia bacterium | reverse complement strand
GGCCCGCGCCTGATCCGCTGCGCGGCGGGCGTCCACCACGGGCATCACGCTGGGCGAATACTGCTGCGCGGGCGTATCCGGCCGGCCCTGCCGCCGCCCCGAAACGCCGCCGCCCCGCGGTACCGCCTGGATCTGCGCGCCGCACTGATCGCACACCGTCGCGCCGTCCGGCACGAAATTGCCGCACTGCTCACATACCATGGAAGTATCTCCCTTCGGTCAAAACCGGCCGTCCCCGCCGTTCATTCGCCTTCCTGCGCATATTCATACTGATACACATTTATATAGCGCTGCTGAATGTATGTGTCCATCGGGCTTCCGGGAACGACCACATAAGTAAACTTGATTTGTTCATCCATAGCGAACTGTCTGTCCTGAATCTGCGTCACGCTGGCAGGAAAATAGATCCGCAGGCCTTCCTTCGTCGGAGAGGCCCCGAGCGCCATTTCTTCAAGATCGGTCACGCCCTCCGGGATGCGCAGCACCCGCAGCGCCCTGTTGTACGCAAACGCATACGCGCCGATGATCCGCGTTCCCTCCGGCACGTCGTATTCGGCCTCCTGCCGTCCCGCAGGATAGCAGATCAGCTTCCGGTCTGTCCGGGAAAAGAGCACCCCGTCCACATCATAATACGCGCTGTTGTACGGCGATACCCGGATATTCTGGAATTGTCTACCTCCATCGTGCCTGCCCGGAAACGCCCGCCTGCCGATGGAAACCGTCCGCTCCGGGATCCTGATTGCCTGCAAGTCTTCGCAGCCGGCGAAGGCATAGTCCCCGACTCTCTGCAGCGTTTCGGGAAGCCGCAGCTCCTTCAGCTTGTTTGTGAAGCCGAACGCATCGCGCCGGATCTCCTGCGTACCTTCCGGAACGGCATACGCTTCATCCTCGCGGCCTGCGGGATACAGGATCAGCGTCTCCCCCGACCGATCGAACAGCACGCCGTCGATATCGCGGTAAACCGGATTGTCCGCCGATACCTTCCATTCGCCTTTCCATACCGTCACCGACCGCGAGAGATCATGATACCCCTCCAGCGCTTCCTCCTGCACCATGCCGATGTGCGTCACCGTAGCGGGGATTTCCAGCACGGACGGCATCCGCACCATATACGCATCGAAGACTTCGCTGTATTCTCTGACGCCGATCCGCAGGTCCTGCCGCAGACCGATCACCAGATACCCATCCACCGTTTCCGGAATCACGCAAACTTCTTCCTTGCCCAGATAGGCCGTGATTTCCGCCGTACCGTCCGAAAGCACGGTATATTCAAATTCCCCCGATACCGCGTTTTCCGCCCGGATGCCGGGAACAGGCGCCAGCAGCAGCGCCGCCAGCATCAGGATCGCGAAAGTCCGTTTCGCCGATTTCATTTTGGTTTTCTCCTCACTGTATGTTCCGCATGGCCTCGTACGCCGGGTCCTCAGCGTCGAACTCCCGCTCCGGCGCGTCGCCGCCCAGGGCCTCGATGGCGCTGCGCAGCTCGATGTAATCCAGGTATGGGGTCGTTTCGCTTCCGGCCCGGCGGATCAGGGCGGGCAGCGCCCGTTCGTCCCCCATTTTCCCCAGGCAGTCCGCCAGCACGGCGGCCCGGTCCGGCCGGGCGTCAAAAAGGTCCATGGCCGTCCGGAACACGTTTTCGTCCCCGGGATAATGGCACAGCAGCGTCAGCAGGGCTTCCTGCCCGTCCGGGGACCCGGCGGACAGCCTGTCCCGCATGGCGGGCACCGCCTTGTCCCCCAGGGCGGCGAGGCTCTCCAGGGCGTTGTCCGCCAATTCGTCCTCCCCTTCCTGCCGGTCGCACTGCCACTGCACGTATTCCTCCAGCGCCCCGGCGCTGCCGATTTCCCGAAGCAGCGTCACCGCCGCCATCCGCATTTCCCGGGTGGCGCTTTCCTTGTGCAGAAAATGCAAAAGCGCTTCCTCGCTGGCCTCTCCCAGCTCCGTAATGCGGTTGAGCAGCATATCCGGCACGGGGATGCGCTGCTTGAAATAATCCTCCATCCAGTTAACCAGCTGCCTGGGCTGATCGAACTGGGCGAAATACTCCCCGGGCTTTTTGCCGCCCAGCCAGTTCACCGGCGTATCCAGGAAGCGGGCGTACACCTCCGGCATGGCGTCTTCCATTTCTTCCACATTGCGGTATTCCCGGGCGTGCTCCCGCATCCATTGGGACACATACCGCTCGAATTCCTTGTCAAAGTTGATGCAGCGCATCCTTCGCATCCTCCTCGCTCCATCGGATCAGCCTGCGCGTCAGGCGCAGCGTGCGTTTCCTTCCCGGCGCCCCGCCCAGCAGCTGCGCCGCGTCCTCCCTTTTCCCGGCGGACAAAAGCAGATAGACCGCGAACGCCTCCGCCAGGCACGGGCTGCGCCGCTGGTCCGCGGCGTATTTTTCCGCCGGGGACAGCCGCCGCCACAAGGCCGGCACCGTCCGGTAAATCAGCGATATTTCCACCCGGCCCGCCAGCATCATCACCAGCAGATGCAGCATCCGGTTCAGCGGCCCCCGCCGCAGCCTTTCCGGCAGCAGGCGCACCATCGCGCCCAGCGCCGCCAGCAGGGAAGAACCGGTATGATCCTCCCGCATTTCCCCGGGATGGCGGCGGTACCAGAGGGCCGCCGTGTCGTCCGGGTCAATATCCAGCAGCGTTTCCAGCGTGAAGCGCGCCTCCTCCTCCCGGCCCAGGCGGCGCAGGCACAGGCTGCGCAGCCGCAGATAATCCGCGCTGAGGGGCGCTTTCCGGATCAGTGCGTCCGTAAGCCGCAAGGCCAGATCCCCGCAGTCCGCCGTCCATGCCGCATGGCAGAAGGCCGCGCACTGGTCCTGGGTGCCGCACAGGGGCATCATCGCCTGCAGCGCCTGCCGGGCCTTGTCCTTCTTCCCGGCCAGGGCATACGCTTCCGCCAGAGAAAAGCACGGCTTCCCGCCGTCCAGCGCGGCGATCTTTTCCAGATATCTCACCGCCTGCGCAGGCGGCAGGAGCGCGCCCAGCAGCGACGCCGCTTCCCGGCCGCGGCCTCTTTTCCAGGCCCGGCGGGCCAGGGAAACGGCTTCCTTACGCCGGCCGGCCGCCCACGCTTCCCGGGCGCGGCGGCAAAGCACCTCGCCGCGGGCCGTGCCCGGCAGGGGCGCGCCGTAGGCCCAGGGATAGGTTTCCAGCAGATCCTGGGCCCGATCCGAAAACGCGCCGTCGGGGTCCAGCCGCAGGCTCCGGTCCAGGGCGTCCTCCGCCAGGGCTTCGTTCCCCCGGCTCAGGGCGCAGCAGCCGATGCGGAAGCACGCTTCCCCCGTCATCCCGCCGCTGATCACCGCCATCAGCAGATACCTTTCCGCCGCGGTCAGGCAGTCCATATCCGCATACAAATCGGACAGCTCCAGCGCGATCCGGGGATCGCCGCTTTCTTCCAGCGCCTTGCGCAGAAGCCGCGCTCTGTCCGTCTGCCGGTCCGCCGCCTGATGCCGCCGGGCCCGCACGGCCCAATACGCCGCCGGGCGCTCAAAGGGCACCACTTTGCCGTTCGTCTTCATCGGGTCGCCCTCTCCAGCAGGTCCTCCAGGTCCTCCCGGGTGAAGCGGTGGGCCGAGCGGCAGAAATGGCAGGTCAGCTCCGCCCCGCCGTCCTCGTCGATCATTTTCCGCAGTTCCTCCCGGCCCAGGGCGATCAGCGCCTTTTCCATCTTTTCCCGGCTGCAGTCGCACTGATACCGCACCGTTTCCCGGGACAGAACGCGCATCTCCAGCCCGTCGAACCAGGCCTTCGCCAATTCCTCCAGCGGCACGTCGGCCACTTCCCGGCTGATGGCGGTGAAAAATACGGAGCGCAGCTCCAACTGATCCAGCAATTCCCCGCTGCACCCCGGCATGGCCTGCACCAGCACGCCGCCGGCGGACAGGCAGTAGCCCTCGTGCACCAGGCAGCCCAGCGCCACCAGGGAGGGCTGCTGCTCGGACACGGTGAAATACCGGGCGAAATCCTCGCCCAGCTCGCCGCTGACCAGGGCGCACTGGCCCACGTAGGGCTCCTTGAGCCCCAGGTCCTTGATCACCGTCAGCCGCCCGCTGTGCCCCACCAGGCCGCCCACGTCCAGGTGCCCGTCCGCCTTCAGGGGCAGCTCCATCTGGGGATGCGCCATGGAGATCTTCACGTCCCCGCCGTGGGCCACCGCGGTGATGCGGCCTCCCGGGCCGTCCCCGGCCACGGTGACGGTGACGGAGGCCCGGTCGTCCTTCATCATGACGCCCAGCATGGCCGTGGCGGTCATGGTGCGGCTCATGGCGGCCAGCGCCGTAGAGGAAGGCAGGTGGATTTCCGCCGCCTTCCGCGCCATGGCCGTGGTGCGGCACAGAAGCACCTTGGCCTGGCCGTCCATGAGGGTGATGTGCAGCATTTCGTCCGGCAGGTTCATCACTTGAAAATTTTCGTTCATAACCGCTCCCGTTCGCATTGATCGCAGTATTCCGTCAGGGCCGTAAATTCCCGCAGATAGATCCCCCGCTTTTCCTCGCTGACGGCGGCGTACTCCCGATGCCGGGAGAAAATGCCCAGCGCGTCCCGAAGTGGGATCCATTCGGGCCGCGGGGCCCGGGCCTTTTCCTGCTCCGTCAGGCGCATCGTCCCTTTGCCCGTAACGGCGCAGACGAAGTAATGGCTGATATATCGGTACTCTTCATAGTATTCGCTGAGGATCAGGAATTTCTTCTCCGGCCGCACCAGCAGCCCCGTTTCCTCCTCCGCCTCCCGGATGCAGCATGCCTCCGGGCTCTCGCCCGCCTCCAGGCCGCCGCCCGGGATCAGCCAGAGATCCTGCAGGGCTTCGTGGATCAAAAGGATATTCCCGTCCCGCAGGATCAGGGCGCGGCTGCCCGAACGGGTTTTGGTCCAGGTTTCAAACCGGTTCGCGCCGGAGATCTCCATTTCTTTCACGGCTGCGCGTCCTCCTCCGCTTCCTCCTCGCAGAAAAACTCGATCTGCTCCCCCAGCGGCCCCAGGCAGAAGGCCATCCGGGCCCGGAGGGGCGGATCCGAGGGGATCACCAGGCCGCCCGGCTCCGCCAGGACTGCGCAGCCGGCCCGCCGCGCTTTTTCGGCGTAAGCGTCCACGTCGTCCACCGCCAGGGCGATATGCCGGAGGGCGCCCTTTTCTTTGACCCCTTCGCCGGTGCAGAAAATCTCGATCAGCGCGTTGCCCGCGTCGATCATGATCCCCCGGGGCCACTCCCGCCGGACGGGCAGGCCCAGCGTCTCCAGATAAAACGCCTTCGCCCGGGCAAATTCATCCCCGGGCAGGCACTTCATGGACACATGATGGATGCCGCGGATCATTTCTCTCCCGCCTCGCTTCTGATCTTTTCCAGCCGGTAGAGCCCTTCCCCGTCCGGCGTCTCCACGCCGTCCTTGAAGCCGTAGCCCATTTTCCGGTAAAAAGGCAGCCCGGTAATGGACGCCGGGATCTCGATGCGCCGGGCACGCAGGGCGTATTCGTCCCGCTCCAGGGTTTCCACGATCCTCCTGCCCACGCCCCGTCCCTGGCATTCGGGCAGGACGAAAATGGTAAACAGGCTGCTTTCGTCCTCTTTCCCCCAGTAGGGCCCGATGGCGCCGCAGCCGACGATCTTCCCTTCTTCCTCCGCCACGTAGAAATGCGTCCAGGAGGCGCGCTGCATCACGTCCGCCGGCTGCTGGTGCAGGATCAGCTCCTCCATCATCTCCGGAGGATAATCCTTCGTGTTGGAGATGCGGAGGGTTTTCACGATCACATCCGACACCGCCCCGGCGTCCGCCGGCTCAAAACGTCTGATCTTCATGATCAGTTCCTCAGACTGTGCAGCGGCGCGGGGATGCGCCCGCCCCGGGCGATGAATTTTTCGCTGGAGAAGGGATGCACCGGGATCACCGGGGCCCTGCCCAGCAGCCCGCCGAATTCCACAAAATCCCCCACCTGCTTGCCCGGCGCGGGGATCACGCGGACGGCGGTGGTTTTGCTGTTGATCATGCCGATGGCCGCCTCGTCCGCGATGATGGCGGCGATGGTGGCGGCGGAGGTATCCCCGGGCACGGCGATCATGTCCAGGCCTACGGAGCACACGCAGGTCATGGCCTCCAGCTTATCCAGCGTCAGCGCGCCGCAGGCGGCGGCTTCGATCATGCCGATGTCCTCGGAAACGGGGATGAACGCGCCGGAAAGGCCCCCCACGTGGGAAGACGCCATGACGCCGCCCTTCTTCACCGCGTCGTTGAGCAGCGCCAGCGCGGCGGTGGAGCCGTGGGTGCCGCACTTTTCCAGGCCCATCTCCTCCAGGATATGCGCCACCGAGTCGCCCACGGCGGGGGTAGGCGCCAGGGACAGATCCACGATGCCGAAGGGCACCCCCAGGCGGCGGCTGGCCTCCAGCGCCACCAGCTGGCCCACCCTGGTGATCCGGAAGGCCGTTTTTTTCACGGTCTCCGCCACCACGTCGAAAGATTCGCCCCGCACGTTTTCCAGCGCGCGCTTCACCACCCCGGGGCCGCTGACGCCCACGGAAACGGCGCAGTCGCCCTCCCCGGGGCCGTGGAAAGCCCCGGCCATGAAGGGATTGTCCTCCACGGCGTTGGAAAAGATCACCAGCTTGGCGCAGCCCAGGCCGTCCTGCGCCTTCGTTTTTTCCGCCAGGTCCTTGACGGCCTGGCCGCACAGGCGCACGGCGTCCATGTCGATGCCCGCCCGGGTGGAGGCCACGTTGACGGAGGCGCACATCAGCTCCGTTCCGGCCAGGGCCTCGGGAATGGACGCGATCAGGCGCCGATCCGCTTCGGTCATGCCCTTGGGGACCAGCGCGGAATACCCGCCGATGAAATCCACCCCGGTTTCGTGGGCCGCCCGGTCCAGGGCCCGGGCGACGGGCAGGGGATCCCCCACCGCCCCGGTGATGAGGGACACGGGGGTGACGGAAATGCGCTTGTTCACGATGGGCACGCCGAATTCCCTTTCGATCTCCTCCCCCGCCTTCACCAGGTTTTCCGCCTGCCGGGCGATGCGGCTGTACACCCGGCTGGCCAGGCGCTGCACGTCGTCGCACACGCAGTTGAACAAGGAAATGCCCATGGTGATGGTGCGCACGTCCAGCTTCTCCTGGTCGATCATCCGCAGCGTTTCCAAAATCTGATTGGTCTGAATCATACGCGTCTCCCCTCAGATCTGATGCATGGCTTCAAAGATCTCGTTCTTCTGGATGCGGATCTGCACGCCCATCGCTTTCCCCAGGCGGTTCAGGTCTTCCTGCAATTCATCGAAGGGGCAGGTGGGCTCGGAAATATCCACCACCATCACCATATTGAAAAAGCCGTCCACAATGGTCTGGCTGATGTCCAGGATATTGATGCTCCTTTCAAAGAGCACATGGCTCACCTTGGCGATAATGCCCTTGCGGTCGTAGCCCAGCACCGTCACCACGGCTTTCGATACCTGCTTCATTGTTTTTCCTCCCCTGCTGCGCAGATTTACGCATTTTGATTATACCATATTATGTGGCGTCCCGCAAGGAAAAGAAAGCCCCGCCCGGCACAGCGCCGGACGGGGAAAGAGGCGAAAGGCCCGCCGTCATTCGATGAGGATGCCGTACATGAAGCTGTTGCCGCTGCCGGAGGTGCCCACCACCAGATAATTCTTGTACACCGCCGGGCTGCCTTCGATGGGGCCTCCCAGCTCCAGGGTGGTCACCGTCTGGCCCGTGCGGGCGTTCAGCATGGTCAGGCGGCCTCCCTCGTCGCCCTGGATGATCCAGGCGTCGCCCTGATCGTTGTACACCGCCACCGGGGAAGAGACGGCCTCCGCCTCCAACTGCTTCGTCCACACCTCCGCGCCGGTGCGCTTGTCCAGCGCCACCAGGCGGCTGCCCTTTTCCACGCGGTTTACGGTGAAGAACACCAGATCGCTCACATTTTTCTGGCCGATGACCGGGCTGGCCTTGCAGCCGCCGGTCTGGTCCTTGGCGTATTCCGCCTTGATGGAATACGCCCAGATCTCCTCGCCCGTCATGGCGTTGAGGCGGCGGATGGTCACGTCCTTTTTATTGGTCAGTCTGGCATAGGCGGTGTTGCCGGTGTACAGGCTCACGGTGCCGTCCCCGTCCATGTCCAGGGCCACGGCGGCGTCGGTATTGTCGCCGCAGTCCACGGCCCACACGGTCTTCATGGTGTCGGAATCCACGCAGCGCACCACGCCGTAGGTATCGGCCATGAAGATGTATTTGTCGTACATCGCCACGCTGCTCTCCACGCCCACCTGCGCGTCCTTCTCCGCGTCCGCTTTGGTGTACAGGTAGGTGACAGCGCGGTTAACCTTCATGGACGGCTCCGCATCCGGCTCCTCCGCCGTGGGATAGACGAATTTGCTGTTCAGGTCCACCGTATAAAGCAGCCCGTTTTCCCCGGCCACGATCATGGCGTCGCTGTCATAGAGGAACAGGGGGGTGCCGTCGAAGGCGCCGTTGGTGGTGTACTGCACCTGGGTGCTGGATTTGCGGCCGTTGAGGAGGAACGCCTCCGTCCCGTCCGTCAGGTAGTAGACGTGCAATCCGATGCTGCCCGTCTTGTTGGGCAGCTTGGATACGCCCTGGCCCACCGCCAGCAGCGGCCGGCCGTAGGCGTCCACCGCCACGCTGCCCTTCATCGGGAAGCCCACGCTGATGGGGTCCCGGGTGGGGGTGCCGTCCCGCAGGTCCAGGAAATAAATGTTGCCGTCCTGGGCCCCGAAGATCACTTCCCGCAGAGCCATGGTGTTCTTTTTATCTTCATACAGGTTCATCATCTGGCGCACTTCCGTGGTCCATTTGACGATGGCGGGCTGGCCGGTCCAGCCCACGCCGTACAGCGTGCCGCTGTCCGCCGTGCGCAGAGAGCCGATGGGCGCCTTCCACAGCACGTTCAGCTGGCCCTTTTCCACGTTCACGGTGCCGAAAGCGGCGTTCCGGCGGAAATTGTCGCCCCGGAAGGTAAGCACGCCGGCGGCGTAATAGGAATACTGATCGGGGTTGGGGGCGATGTAGCCCGCCGCCCGCTGGAAGGAGAGGGATTTGCCGCCCTGATAGGTTTTTTCCGTGACCTTGATGCCGCCGCTCTGGGCCTCCAGCCGGGGCATGGGGGTGGGGGTGGGCACTTCCGTAGGCGCCGGCGTGGGCGCCTCGGTGGGCGCTTCCGTAGGCGCCAGGGTGGGCAGCGCGGTGGGCGCGTCCGTGGCGTCCGCATCAAAGGGCGCATCCGGAACCGCGGGGGGATTGGTGGGGGCCCAGGTCACCGCCGGCACGGGCACGGCGGTTTCCGGGATCCGGGTGGCTTCCGGCGCGTCCGTGGAGGCGGGGATGACCGCCGGCGCGTCCGTGGGCGCCGGAGTCGGCGCCTCCGTGGGGGCCGGGGTCGGGGTTTCCGTGGGCGCCGGCGTGGGCGCTTCCGTGGGGGCCTCCGTAGGTGCCGGGGTGGGGCTGGCGATCACCAGGGCCACGCTCTTGTCCGTTTTTTTCCATTCGTTCCCGGAACGGATCATGGCATAAATGTTCCCGGTATACGGCTCGTCGAATACCGCCTGCACCTGCCAGATGCGGTTGGTTTCGTTGCTGCCGTTGAGCTGGTTCACCACGGCTTCGATTTCTTCATCGTTCTCGTTGACGATCTTCACGCCGTCCACCGCCTGATTGGTGGTGACGGAAAAAACCATGCGGGTATCGGTCATGCCCTCGTTGCTGGGCGTCTGGAAGGACACGGCTTCGGGCTGGGGCTTCACAGGCCTGATAAACGTTTTATATAAAAACAGCCCCATCCCCAGGATCAGCGCCGCCGCCAGCACGATCAGAAGCACTTTGCGCCAGGGAAACGCCCCGCGCTCGTCCTCGTCATAGTCGTTGGCGTCGTCGTAATACTCGTTGGTGTCCGCCATTCTCACCACGGGGCGCAGCGCGTCGTCCCGGGTGTTGAAATTCCCGTCCGGCGCGCGGCGGGACCACTGGATCGGCTCTTCCTGCGCTTCCCGGGGCGCGGCGGGGATCTCCTCCGCCTGGCGGTATCTGTCGCTGCGCCTGTGGCGGACCGGCTCATTCTGGCCGTTTGCCCGGCGCACGGGATCACGATAATCGCTCACAGGTTCATCCCTCCCTGCATTCCACTGGATTCCCTGACAGTATACCAGAAATCGACACATTTCACAAGAGAAAATACAGCGCAATTTCCGCGTCGTTCCTCCGCCCGGTCCGGGGAAAAAATGCCCTTCATTTTTCGCCCCGGCTGTGGTATGATGAAGGCGCGCCGGGCCTCCGCCCGGACAGATCCCCGAAGGGAGGACGCGCCATGCACCGGTTTTTCGCGCAGGCTCTGGAAAATAATACCGCCCGGCTGCTGCCGGAGGAGGAGGCCCACTGCCTGCGGGTGCTGCGCATGGCGGCGGGGGACGCATGCCAGGCGCTGGTGGACGGGCGGATCTTCGCCGCCCGCATCCTGTCCGTTTCCCCCGGGGTGACGCTGGAGCTGACGGAAGAAATGCCCTCCCCGGAAGCCCGGGTGCGCGCGACGCTGTACCAGGGCATCCCCAAGGGCGACAAAATGGATTATATCGTGCAGAAATGCACGGAAGCCGGCGTGTGCCGCGTCGTGCCCGTGGCCTTTTCCCGGTGCGTGGCCAGGTGGGACGGAAAGGACGCGGAAAAAAAGCGCCAGCGCCTGCAGCGCATCGCCGCGGAGGCGGCCAAACAGTCCGGCCGGGCGCTGCTGCCCCAAATCGAAGCTCCGCTGGATTTTTCCGCCCTCTGCCGCGCCCTGCCCCGGCACGCCCTCGCGCTGGTCCCCTGGGAGGAGCAGCGGGGACGGGGCATCGCCTCCCAATGGCAGGGACAGGAGGACGTGGCGCTCGTGATCGGCCCGGAGGGCGGCATTTCCGCCGGGGAAATCGAAGCGCTGACCGCCGCCGGGGGCGTGCCCGTCACCCTGGGGCCCCGCATCTTCCGCACGGAAACCGCCGGGCTGGCCGCGCTGATCTCCCTTCTGACCCTCAGCGGCGACATGCAGTAAATCAACGAACGAAGGAGCCTGAACCATGCCTTCCGTGGCTTTTCACACCCTGGGCTGCAAGGTCAATCAGTATGATTCCCAGGCGATGCTGGAATTATTTGAAAAAGCCGGCTATGAGATCCGGGATTTTTCTCAGACGGCCGACGTATACGTGGTCAACACCTGCACCGTCACCGGCACGGGCGATAAGAAAAGCCTGAACGCCGTGCGCCGCGCCCTGCGCCGCAATCCCGCCGCCCAGGTGGTGATCGCCGGTTGCCTGGCCCAGCGGGACGGGGAAAAGCTGCTGGCCACCGGCGCCCGGCTGGTGATCGGCAACGCCCGCAGAAGCGAGGTGGTGACGCTGCTGGAAGAAGCCGTGGAAAAAAACGAACGGGTGGCGGCGGTGGAAAATATCCTCCGCGTGCCCTACGAGCCGCTGTGCATTTCCAGCCACGAGGGCCATACCCGGGCGGTGCTCAAGATCCAGGAGGGGTGCGACCGGTACTGCGCCTACTGCATCATCCCCTACGTCCGGGGGGGCATCCGCTCCCGCCCGCCTGAGGACATCGCCGCCGAAGCCGCGCGCCTGAGCCGCGCCGGGTTTTCCGAGCTGGTGCTCACCGGCATCCACCTGACCAGCTACGGCCGGGACCTGCAGGGCGAAACCCTGCTGGACGCCGTGCGCGCCTGCGATCAAAGCGGGGTGCGCCGCATCCGCCTGGGCAGCCTGGAGCCGGTGATCGTGACGGAGGAATTTGCCGATGGCCTCGCCGGGATCGGAAAGGTCTGCCCCCAGTTCCACCTGGCGCTGCAGTCCGGCAGCGATCCGGTCCTCCGGCGCATGCGCCGGCGCTACACCGCGGAGGAATTCCGCCGCTCGGCCCAGATCCTTCGCGCCGCCTTCCCCGGCTGCGCCCTGACCACCGACGTGATCTGCGGCTTTCCCGGAGAAACGGAGGCCGAATTTGAGGAAACCGTTTCCTTCTGCCGGGAGATCGGCTTTGCCCGGATGCACGTGTTCCCCTATTCCGCCCGCCAGGGCACGCCCGCCGCGGCCATGCCGGATCAGGTGCCCCGGGCGCTCCGAGAGGACCGGGCCCGCCGCCTCATCGCCGTGGGGAACAAGCTGACGCTTGCCTACCGCCGGGGCTGGATCGGCCGCACGGCGGAGGTGCTCTCCGAGGAGACGGACGAAAACGGCCTCACCCGGGGCTACACCGCCGAATACATCCCCTGCGTCTTTTCCGGCGGCGCGCCGGGAAATATGTACCGCGTGACCGTCGCCGGCCTCGCCGAAGACGGCCTGACCGGGAACATCATGGAATAGCAAAAAACCGGGGCTTCCGCGGCCCCGGTTTTTTCATATATCGGTGTATTTTGTCACGCCCCGGACGATAGTGCGCTTCACCCGGCAGTTTTCGTCCATGAGCACGATGTCCGCGTCCTTGCCCGGGGTCAGGGAGCCCTTCGTTTCCGAAAGGCCCGCGGATTCCGCGGCGCTCAGGGACGCGGCCCGGACGGCGGCGTGCAGGGGGATGCCGGCATGGTCCCGCAGCAAAAGCACCGCCTCGTTGAGCCGCAGCACGCTGCCGGCGATGACGCCGCTTTCCAGGCGGCATTCCCGCCCCCGCAGGGTGAACCGCTGCCCGCCCAGGGTGTATTCCCCGTCGGGCATCCCCTCGGCCCGCAGGGAATCGGTGATCAGCACCAGCTTTTCCCCCTTCAGGCGGTACAGCAGGGGAAACAGGGCCGGGTGCACGTGGATGCCGTCGGCGATCAGCTCCGCGTACGCGCCGCTGCAAAGCGCTGCGGCCGCGGCCCCGGGGAAACGGTGGTGCACCGGCGGCATGGCGTTGAACAGATGGGTGAACCGCCCCGCGCCCATGTTTACCGCATCCATGGCCTGCTCATAGGTGGCGGCGGTGTGCCCGATGGACAGCCCGATTTTCGTTTTTTTCCGGATCGATTTCATGAACCACGCCGCTCCCGGCATTTCGGGCGCGAAGGTGATCAGGCGGATCACATCCGCAAAAGGCAGGATCTTTTCCGCGTCCGGCGGCAGGATGTTTTCCTCCGCCTGGGCGCCTTTCTTTTCCGGGTTGATGAAGGGCCCCTCCGCGTGGCAGCCCAGGATCTCCGCGCCGGGAAACTCCGGCCGGAGGCTCTCCGGCATCAGCTGCCGTACCTGGCGGAAAACGGCTTCCAGCGTTTCCCAGGCCACGGTCATGGTGGTGGGCAGAAAGCCGGTGACGCCGTTTTTCAGCAGCGCCCCGGCCATTGCTTTCAGCCCCTCTGCGTCCGCGTCGGAGGCGTCCGCTCCGGCGCAGCCGTGGATGTGGGTGTCGATGAGCCCGGGCGACACGAAGCAGCCCCCGGCGTCGATGACCTCCGTCCCCGCCGGGATCTCCTCCCGGGTGACGGCGAGGATCTTTTCGTCAAACAGCAGCGCCGCGTCCGCTTTTTCCCCTTCCGGCAGCAGCAGCCGCCCGTTCACGATGGCACGCATGCGTCTTTCGTCCTTTCCGGCCCGCGAGGCCGTTTTTCATTGGTTTCATGCCAGGGGGCTTCTTCAGCCCCCTGACCCCTGAACAAAGGGCCTTCGGCCCCTGGACTCCATTCTGGAAAACTTGGCGGCATATAGTTTCTGGCCCGGCCGCTGAAAGCGGCCCGCCCGGATGCAAAGCATCCGGGGAAAACCCGGAAAAACCCCAGAGGAAAGCTCGCTTTCCCCCCCCCTGGGATTTTTCCGGGTTTCCTGGGGCCAGAAACTTTCCAAAATTTCGTAAACCCAGTGCGGCAGGCGAAGTCTGTCGGTATTCCCAACGGCGCTGTTTTGTCAAATGGAATGCAAGGGATGAAATCCCTTGCCGCGGGGTTCAGGGGCCGCGGAGGCCCCTGCTTCGTAAGTGCTTGAAAGCGTTTTTTCTGCGACTGGGCAGTTACGGTTTCATTATATTTTCTTCCGCCCGTCCTGTCAAATCAGGCGGCCTGATCGATCAATTCCGCCGTTTCCAGCATCCATTCGATGAACAGGCCGTAGCCGTGGGTGGGGTCGTCCACGAACACGTGGGTCACCGCCCCGATGATACGCCCGTTCTGGATGATGGGGCTGCCGGACATGCCCTGCACGATGCCCCCGGTCTTTTCCAGCAGGGCCGGGTCCGTCACCCGCAGCACCATGCTCTTCTGCCCGGGGGAAAGCTGCCGGGTCACCTGTTCGATCTCCACGCTGTATCTTTTGACCCCCGTGCCGTCCAGGGTGGAAAGGATCTCCGCCGGTCCCCTGCGCACCGTTTCCTGATATCCGATGGGCAGGCCCTCCGGGTACAGGTGGTTCACGTAGGGCGCGTCCAGCCTGCCGTAGATCCCCAGCACGGTGTTTTCCTCAATGTTCCCCAGGATCACCCGGCGCTTGAGGAAATCCCCCCGCAGCTCTCCCGGCGCGCCCCGCAGGCCCTTTTTCACGTCCACGATGTCCGCCTCCAGCAGCGCCCCTTCCCGCACCGGCAGCAGCCTGCCCGTGTCCGCGTCGTTGATGGCGTGGCCCAGGGCGCCGTACACGCCGCTGGCCGGGTCATAATAGCTCAGAGTACCCACCCCCGCGGTGCTGTCCCGCACCCAGGCGCCCATGCGGTACTTTCCCGCCGCGCCGTCCAGCACGGGGGTGAGCAGCGCGGTCCCCTCCCGGCCGTCCCGCTGGAATGTCACCTGCATCTGCTTCCCGCCGGACGCGGCGATCAGCGCCGTCAGCGCTTCGCTGGTGTCCACCGCCTGGCCGTCCACGGTGCGGATCAGATCCCCGGGGCGCAGGCCCGCGGCCTGGGCAGGGCTTCTGCCCGCCACGTCGGAAACGCCCACCACCAGCACCCCCTGGGTGGCCAGCGCGACGCCCACCGCCGCGCCGCCTGGCATCAGCACGCGCTCCTTTTCCACGTCCACCCGCATGCGCCCCACGGGGAACAGGCCGAACAGGTTCACCGTCACTTCCGCTTCCCCTTCGGCCCGGGCGCTCAGGGTGCTTCCCGCGGCGGACAGCCTTTCATCCTGGCTGCTCAGCGCCGCCACCCCCAGGTGCACGTCCGCCGTCTGCCCCACCCCCAGCCGGTAGGTGGCCGGCAGGCTCCTGAGCGCCGCGGAGGTGGGCGAAAACACCATCCACGCCGTCATCAGGGCCGTGACCGTCCCCGCGGCGGCCCGCATCCGGCCGATTTTCCTTCTCATCCGCTGGTCCCTCCCGTTTTTTCTTCCTTCCCAATATGCCTCCCTTCCGATGGGCAATATGCTGGAAATCCTAAGCGGAAAACCGCAGGAAATGGAAGATCCGGGCGGAAAAGCGGCCATTCGTCTATTCCTGATCGTTCGGATATTGCCCGCCCTTTCGCCGCTTTTCCCGCATTTTCTTCATTCCGTTCGTCAAAAACACGAACGATTACAGGAATTTAACATTTATTATTCAGAATTTTCCTTGCATATCGGTTTTCCTCATGGTATAATCGGCTTGTCCGTTCCCCAAGGAAGCGGGCAAAACGCAAAAGGAGCAATTCGCATGAAAAAAGTCGGCATCGTCATGGGCAGCGACAGCGATCTGCCCGTGGTGCAGAAAGCGGCGGATCAGCTAAAGGCCCTGGGCATTCCCTTCGAGGTGCACGTTTTTTCCGCCCACCGGACGCCGGAACAGGCGCGGTCCTTCGCCCTGAACGCCGCGGAGAACGGCTTTGGCGCGCTGATCGCCGCGGCGGGCAAGGCGGCCCACCTGGCGGGGGCCATCGCCGCCAACACGGTGCTGCCGGTGATCGGCATTCCCATCAAATCCTCCACCCTGGACGGGCTGGACGCGCTTTTGTCCACCGTGCAGATGCCCTCAGGCATCCCGGTGGCCACTGTGGCCATCGACGGGGCCCAGAACGCCGCCCTGCTGGCGGCCCAGATCATCGCGGTGTCCGATGCGGCGCTCACGGAAAAGCTGGCCGCCCTGCGGCGGGAGGCCGCCGAAAAGGTATTGGCGAAAGACCGGGAAATCACCGCCCGATTCATTTGAACTCCACCCATCTGACAAGGAGGAAAAGAAAATGGAAAAGACCGCGCAAATGTACGAAGGAAAAGCCAAAAAGGTATTCGCCACCGAAAACCCCGATTACTGCATCGTTTCCTACAAGGACGACGCCACCGCCTTCAACGGCCTGAAGAAGGGCACCATCCTGGGCAAAGGCGCCATCAACAACCGGGTCACCAACCACCTGATGCGCCTGCTGGAAGCAAACGGCGTGCCCACCCATCTGGTGGAGGAGCTCAGCGACCGGGAAACCCTGGTGCGCCGCGTTCAGATCGTGCCCCTGGAGGTGATCGTGCGCAACATCGCCGCCGGCAGCCTTTCCAAGCGCCTGGGCATCCCCGAGGGCGTGAAAATGAAGAGCACCGTGCTGGAATACTGCTATAAGGACGACGCCCTGGGCGATCCCATGGTGAACGAATACCACATCCTGGCCATGGGCTGGGCCACCAAAGAGGAAATGGACCAGATCGCCGCCTATTCCTTCAAGATCAACGACGTGCTCACCGAATACCTGAAGGAAGCCGGCATCGAGCTGATCGACTTCAAGCTGGAATTCGGCCGCACCAAGGACGGGCAGATCGTCCTGGCGGACGAGATCAGCCCGGACACCTGCCGCTTCTGGGACATCAAGACCCACGAAAAGCTGGATAAGGACCGGTTCCGCCGGGATCTGGGCCACGTGGAGGACGCCTACCAGGAAATCCTGCGCCGTTTGCTGGGGGAAAAAGCATGAGCCAGTTACATGAAGAATGCGGCGTTTTCGGCGTGCTGGCCCCGGAAAAGTGCGACGTGGCGTCCACCGTATACTACGGCCTTTTCGCCCTGCAGCACCGGGGCCAGGAAAGCTGCGGCATCGTGGTGAACGACGACGGGATCTTCACCGCCCATAAGGACACCGGGCTGGTGAACGACGTGTTCACCCCCGCGGTGATGGAAAAGCTGGGCCAGGGCGACATGGCCATCGGCCACGTGCGCTACGGCACCACCGGCAGCGCCAGCCGCGCCAACGCCCAGCCCATCGTGGTGAACCACGTGAAGGGCCCCATGGCCCTGTGCCACAACGGAAACCTGATCAATTCCTATGACCTGAGGGAAGAATTGGAGCTGGGAGGCTCCATTTTCCACACCACCTCCGACACCGAGGTCATTTCCTACATCATCACCAAGGAACGCCTCTCCGCCCCCTCCATCGAGGAGGCGCTTTGCCGCGCCATGAACAGGATCAAGGGCGCGTATTCCCTGGTGGTCATGTCCCCTAGCAAGCTCATCGCCGCCCGGGACCCCAACGGCTTCCGCCCCCTGTGCTACGGCATGCGGCCGGACGGCGGGTTCATCCTGGCCAGCGAAAGCTGCGCCCTGGACGCCGTGGGCGCCACGCTGATCCGGGACGTGGACCCCGGCGAGATCGTGGTTTTCGAGCGGGGCCGCGTCCGCTCCATCCGGGAGCACTGCGGCAAGTGCAAGCCCAGCCTGTGCGTGTTTGAGTACATTTATTTCGCCCGGCCCGATTCCGTGGTGGACGGCGCCAGCGTGCATCAGGCCCGGGTGCGGGCCGGCGCGCTGCTGGCCCTCAAGCATCCCGTGCAGGCGGACATCGTCATCGGCGTGCCGGATTCCGGCCTGGACGCCGCCATCGGCTACGCCCGGCAGAGCGGCATCCCCTACGGCCTGGGCTTCATCAAAAACCGCTACATCGGCCGCACCTTCATTTCCCCGGGCCAGAAATCCCGGGAGGACAAGGTGAAGATCAAGCTGAACCCCATTTCCGCCGTGGTGCGGGGCAAGCGGGTGGTGCTGATCGACGACAGCATCGTCCGCGGCACCACCAGCAAGCGCATCGTGGGGCTGCTGCGGGACGCCGGGGCCACGGAGGTGCACTTCTGCGTCACCGCGCCGCCCTTCCTCAATCCCTGCTATTACGGCACGGACATCGACTCCCGGGAGAACCTGATCGCCTGCCGCCACACCGTTCCCGAGATCGCCGAGATCATCGGGGTGGATTCCCTGGGCTATCTGGACCTGGGGGACGTGCACCTGCTGGCGGAAAACGCCACCTGCGGCGGCTACTGCGACGCCTGCTTCTCCGGCAAGTATCCCACCGAGGTGCCCTCCCGCACCGCCAAATCCCGGTTCGAATACAAAAAAAGCGAAAGGAAGCCGCAAGAATGAAGAGCTATTCCGAGTCCTACAAGGCCTCCGGCGTGGATATCACCGCGGGCTACCGGGCCGTGGAGCTGATGAAAAAGCACATCGCCCGCACCCTCACCTCCGGCGCCATCGGCGGCGTGGGCGGCTTCGGCGGCCTGTTTGAGCTGGACGTGAAGGGCATGCAGCGGCCCGTGCTGGTATCCGGCACCGACGGCGTGGGCACCAAGCTGAAGCTGGCCTTCCGGATGGACAAGCACGACACCGTGGGCATCGACTGCGTGGCCATGTGCGTCAACGACGTGATCGTCTGCGGCGCCAGGCCCCTTTTCTTCCTGGATTACATCGCCTGCGGCAAGAACGTGCCGGAAAAGATCGCCTCCATCGTCAGCGGCGTATGCGAAGGCTGTGTGCAGGCCGGCAGCGCCCTGATCGGCGGCGAAACGGCGGAAATGCCGGGCTTCTACCCCAAGGACGAATACGACCTGGCGGGCTTCTGCGTGGGCGTGGTGGACCGGGAAAAGATCCTGGACAAATCCGCCGTCCGGGCGGGGGACGCCCTCATCGCCCTGCCCTCCTCCGGCGTCCATTCCAACGGCTTTTCCCTGATCCGCAGGATCATTTCCGGCATGGATCTGGATATGCCCTTCGGCGAAACCACCCTGGGCGAAACGCTGCTGACCCCCACGAAGATCTACGTGAAAGAGCTGCTGCCCCTGATCGAAAGCAAGCTGATCAAATCCGCCGCCCACATCACCGGCGGGGGCTTCTTTGAAAACATCCCCCGCAGCCTGCCCGACGGCCTGGCCGCCAAGGTGGACCTTTCCGCCCTGCGCACGCCGGAGATCTTCCGCTTCCTTCAGGAAAAGGGCGGCGTGCCGGAGCGCGATATGTTCAACACCTTCAACATGGGCGTGGGCATGGTGCTCACCGCGGACCCGGACAGCGCCCTCAAGGTCCTGTCCCTGTGCCCCGGCAGCTACGTGCTGGGCGAAACCGTGGAAGGCGACGAAGGAGTGATCCTGGCGTGAAGCGCGTGAAAACCGCCGTGCTGGTCTCCGGCGGCGGCACCAATCTGCAGGCCCTGATCGACGAATGGCAGGCGGGGAAAATGCCCCATGTGGAATTCGTGTCCGTCATCGCCTCCCGGCCCGACGCCTACGCCCTGGTCCGGGCGGAAAAGGCCGGCATCCCCGCCCATACCGTCCCCCGCAGGGGCAGCACCCAGGAAGCGTTCGAGGCGGAGATCCTCCGCCTGCTGGAAAAGGACGGGGTGCAGCTGATCGTCCTGGCGGGGTTCATGAGCATCCTGTCCGCGGATTTCGTCCGCCGCTATCCCCGCCGCATCCTGAACGTGCACCCCGCCCTGCTTCCCGCCTTCGGGGGCAAGGGCTTCTACGGCCTGCATGTCCACGAGGCCGCTCTGGCAAGGGGGGTCCGGGTGACGGGCGCCACGGTGCATTACGTCAACGAGATCGCCGACGGGGGCGAGATCCTGCTGCAAAAAGCCGTGGACGTGCTCCCCGGCGACACCCCGGAAACCCTCCAGCGCCGGGTAATGGAGCAGGCCGAATGGCTGCTGCTCCCCCGGGCCGCGGAAATGGCCGCGGAGCGGATCGCGAACGAATAACCCCGTTCCCACAGAATTCAAAAAGGAGGCGTCTCCATGAACAAGCAGTCCCTCGCTTCTCTTCTTTCCTCCAACGCCTACCCCGGCCGGGGCATCATCGCTGGGCTCACGCCGGACGGCAAAAAGGCCGCGGCCGTCTATTTCATCATGGGCCGCAGCGAAAACAGCCGCAACCGCGTTTTCCGCGCCGAGGGGGACGACGTGATGATCTATCCCTACGACGAAAGCAAGGTGGAGGATCCCTCCCTCATCATCTACGCCCCGGTCCGCTCCGTGAAGCGCGCCCTGATCGTCACCAACGGCGATCAGACCGATACCGTGCGGGATTTCCTCAAAAACGGCGATTCCTTTGAAAACGCCCTGCGCACCCGGGGCTTTGAGCCGGACAAGCCCAATTATACCCCCCGGATCAGCGCGCTGCTGCATTTCGACAAGGTTTACTGGTATCAGCTCAGCATCCTGAAATGCGCCGACGGCCAGGGCACCAAATGCAACCGCTTCACCTTCGATCTGGCCCCCGTGCCGGGCCTGGGCCACTTCATCCACACCTACGTGGGCGACGGCAATCCCCTCCCCTCCTTCGAGGGCGAGCCCGAGCAGGTGGAGCTGATGGACGATATCGACGCGCTCACCGATACCGTCTGGGGCAGCCTCAACGAAAGCAACAGGATTTCCCTGTTCGTCCGCTTTGTGGACCTGGAAACCGGCAAGGCCGACACCCGCATCGTCAACAAGCATCAGTAAGGAGGAACACCGGCCATGAAGGAATTTGAACTGAAATACGGCTGCAACCCCAACCAGAAGCCCGCCAAGGTATACATGAAGAACGGCGCCGATCTGCCCTTTGAGATCCTTTCCGGCCGTCCCGGCTACATCAATTTCCTGGACGCGCTGAACTCCTGGCAGCTGGTGAAGGAATTGAAGGCCGCCCTGGGCCTCCCCGCCGCCGCCTCCTTCAAGCACGTGTCCCCCACCTGCGCCGCCGTGGGCCTGAAGCTCAGCGATCCGCTGAAAAAGGCCTGCTTCGTGGACGACATCCCCGGCCTGGACGATTCCCCCCTGGCCTGCGCCTACGCCCGCGCCCGGGGCACCGACCGCATGAGCTCCTTCGGTGACTGGATCGCCCTTTCCGACGTGTGCGACGAAACCACCGCCCGTATCATCAAGCGCGAGGTTTCCGACGGCATCATCGCCCCGGGCTACACCGACGAAGCCCTGGAGATCCTCAAAACCAAGCGCAAGGGCAATTACAACATCGTCAAGATCGACGAAAGCTACGTGCCCGATCCCATCGAAACCAAGGATGTGTTCGGCGTCACCTTCCAGCAGGGCCGGAACAATTTTGAAATCAACGAAGGCCTGCTGAAAAACATCCCCACCGCCAATAAGAATCTGCCCCCCGAGGCCGTGCGGGATCTGATCATCAGCCTGATCACCCTCAAATACACCCAGTCCAACTCCGTCTGCTACGCTTACGACGGCCAGGCCATCGGCGTGGGCGCCGGCCAGCAGAGCCGCATCCACTGCACCCGCCTGGCGGGCGACAAGGCCGATAAATGGCACCTGCGCCAGAGCGAAAAAGTGCTGAGCCTGCCCTTCCTGCCCACCCTGGGCCGCGCCGACCGGGACAATACCATCGACGTGTACCTCTCCGATCAGGACGAGGACGTGCTGGGCGAGGGCAAGTGGCAGCAGTATTTCACTGAAAAACCCGCTCCCTTCACCCGGGAAGAAAAGCGCGCCTATCTGGACAAGATCACCGGCGTGTCCCTGGGCAGCGACGCCTTCTTCCCCTTCGGCGATAATATCGAGCGCGCCCGCCGCTCCGGCGTCTCCTACGTGGCCCAGCCCGGCGGCTCCATCCGGGACGATCAGGTCATCGAAACCTGCGACCGCTTCGGCATGGCCATGGCCTTCACGGGGATGAGATTGTTCCATCATTAAAGTAACGAGGTTTTCTGGGGGGAACCCATTCTTTGGGGCCAAAGAATGGGTTCCCCCCAGACCCCCTTCCGAAGAAAGCCGTTCAGGATCATTGGGCTTTTGACCGAACGCTGACAGACAAATGAAATATTCAAAGGAGGAATTCAAATGAAAAAGGTTATACTTGCTTCGCTGCTGATGGCACTGTGCATTATCATGGCTGCTTTGCCTGCCCTTGCAGGGGAAACTCCGGAAGAATCCGTAACGGAGAATGTCAGTTGGCGTGGGTACACGCTGAAAGTGGTCTGGCTGACGACGGATTCAAAGGATATCAATATTCCGAATCTGCGGACAGACGGACTGTTCGCCATGGTACGCTTTGTGCCGGCGGATGGAACCATATCGAAAGCCATTCTGGACGATACGGCATACGCTGAGCTGCTCATACGCCTTGCCGATGGGGAGACAGTCGAAGGCGCCTCCATCATGTTTCATACCCTGATCAAGCCGGAAGGCGGCGGGTTCCCCACAATCGCCGAAGAACAGAATAATTTTGATCTGTTATTCTTCTTCAAAGGAAAAGACGAAACGATCCTGGAAGGTGCGGAACTGCTTATTGTTTCAGAGGGACAAGAAAACGTGATTCCGCTGAATGCAATTAATCGTGAGAAGCTGGAAGACGTATTTTAAAGCAAAAGAGAAATGCAAAGATGAAGCGCCAAATCGGAAGTTGATCATACAATTCCGGGTTATTTACACCTAATTTCAGCAAGGAGGTTTCTCCATGAAAATCCTGGTGGTCGGTTCCGGCGGGCGGGAGCACGCCCTGATCAAAAGCCTGAAAAAGAACCCGGAGGTGGAAACGGTCTACGCTCTGCCCGGCAACGGCGGCATTGCGAAGGACGCCGTCTGCATCCCCATCGGGGCGAAGGAGATCGGCGAGATCGTGGATTTCGCGGTGCTGAAAAACGTCGATTTCGCCGTGGTGGCCCCGGACGATCCCCTGGCCCTGGGCGCGGTGGACGAATTGGAGGCCGCCGGCGTGCCCTGCTTCGGGCCTGTGAAAGCCGCCGCCCGGATCGAAAGCAGCAAGGTGTTCGCCAAGAAGCTGATGGACAAGTACGGCATTCCCACGGCGAAATGCCGCGTGTTCGACAGCGCCGGCGCCGCCCGGGAATATGTGCAGGCCGCGCCGCTGCCCACGGTGATCAAGACGGACGGCCTGGCCCTGGGCAAGGGCGTCATCATCGCTGCAACCCGGGAAGAGGCGGACGCCGCCATCACCGACATGATGGAAAACAAGGTGTTCGGCGACAGCGGCAGCCGGGTGGTCATCGAAGAATTCCTGGAAGGGCCGGAGGTCAGCGTGCTGGCCTTTACCGACGGGAAGACCGTTAAGCCCATGGTGTCCTCCATGGATCACAAGCGCGCCCTGGACGGCGATCAGGGCCTGAACACCGGCGGCATGGGCACCGTCGCCCCCAACCCCTATTACACCGCCGACGTGGCCGCGCGCTGCATGGAGGAAATCTTCCTCCCTACCGTCCGGGCCATGGAGAAGGAGGGCTGTCCCTTCCGGGGCTGCCTGTATTTCGGCCTGATGATCACCAAGGACGGCCCCAAGGTGATCGAATACAACTGCCGCTTCGGCGATCCGGAAACCCAGGTGGTGCTGCCGCTGCTCAAGAGCGATTTGCTCTCCATCATGCAGGCCACCCGGAACGGGACGCTGGAAAGCTGCCCCGTGGAGTTTTCCTCCGGCGCGGCCTGCTGCGTGGTGATGGCCAGCAAGGGCTATCCCCAGCATTACGAAAAGGGCTTCCCCATCACCCTCACCCCGGACACCGACGAGATCACCACCTTCGTGGCCGGGGCGAAGCTGAATGAAAACGGCGAACTGGTCACCTCCGGCGGCCGGGTGCTGGGCGTCACCGCCACGGCGGAGGACCTGAAAACCGCCGTAAAGCGCGCCTACGCCGCCGTGGAAAAAACGCACTTTGAAAACGCCTTCTGCCGCCGGGACATCGGCGCCCGCGCCCTGAAAAAGGAGGATTGACGGCATGGTTTATCGCGTTTATGTGGAAAAAAAGCCCGGGCTCGATCACGAGGCCCAGGCCCTGAAAGGCGACCTGCAATCCCTGCTGGGCATCCGGGGCCTTGCGAACGCACGGCTTTTCAACCGCTACGACGTGGAGGACATCGGCCGGCCGCTGTTTGAGCAGCTGAAAACCACCGTGTTCGCCGAGCCCCAGCTGGACGCCGTAACGGAAGAACTGCCCGACGCCGCCGGCGCGCAGGTGTTCGCGGTGGAGTATCTCCCCGGCCAGTTCGACCAGCGGGCGGACAGCGCCAGCCAGTGCATCCAATTGATCTCCAAGGGCGAACGTCCCCTGGTGCGCAGCGCCAAGGTCTATTATTTGTACGGCGATCTCACGGCGGAGGACGTTTCCGCCGTGAAAAAATACGTCATCAACCCCGTGGAGAGCCGGGAAGCCTCCCTGGCCGCCTTCGACACCCTGAAAACCGCGTATGAAATGCCGCCCATGGTGGAAACGCTGGACGGCTTTCAGGCCATGGACCGGGCGGGCCGGGCGGCGTTCGTGAAAAAATACGGCCTGGCCATGGACGAGGACGACCTGGAATTCTGCCAGGAGTATTTCAGGAAGGAAGGCCGCGCCCCCACCCTCACGGAAATCCGCATGCTGGATACCTACTGGAGCGACCATTGCCGCCACACCACCTTCCTCACCCGCCTCAAAGATCTTGCCTTCGACGATCCGGCGGCGGAAAAGACCTACCAAAAATACCTGGCCGTCCGAGAAGAGCTGAAGATCCAAAAGCCCGTCACCCTTATGGACATGGCCACCATCGGCGCAAAATACCTGAAAAAGCAGGGGCTGCTGGACAAGCTGGACGAATCCGAGGAGATCAACGCCTGCACGGTGAAGATCGACGTGGAAACCGAAAAGGGCACGGAAAAATGGCTGCTTTTGTTCAAGAACGAAACCCATAACCACCCCACCGAGATCGAGCCCTTCGGCGGCGCGGCCACCTGCATCGGCGGCGCTATCCGGGACCCGCTCTCCGGCCGGGCCTACGTGTACGCCGCCATGCGCGTCACCGGCGCGGCGGACCCCACCGTGCCCCTGTCCGAAACCCTGCCCGGCAAGCTGCCCCAGCGCAAGCTCGTCACCACCGCTGCGGCGGGCTATTCCTCCTACGGCAACCAGATCGGCCTGGCCACCGGCGAGGTGCATGAAATCTACCATCCCGGCTACGCCGCCAAGCGTATGGAGATCGGCGCGGTGATCGCCGCTGCGCCGGCGCAGAACGAGCGGCGGGAGGCGCCCGCCCCGGGGGACAACATCATCCTGCTGGGCGGACGTACCGGCCGGGACGGCTGCGGCGGGGCCACCGGCTCGTCCAAAGCCCACACCCTGCAGTCCATCGACACCTGCGGCGC
>JAFZQK010000071.1 GCA_017620455.1 Clostridia bacterium | reverse complement strand
TGCTTCTGCCCGCCGGACAGAAGATGGGGCGCCCTCTCCGCGTACGCCATCATGCCCACGACCACCAGCGCCCGTTCGATCCGCCCGGGCATTTCCTCCGTGGGCACGCCGATGTTCTCCAGCCCGAAGGCCACGTCCTCCCGGACCACGGTGGCCACCAGCTGATTGTCCGGATTCTGGAACACCATGCCCGCCCGGCGGCGGATCTCCCAGGTGTTCTTTTCGTCCCGGGTGTCCATGCCGCAGACGGTGACCGTGCCCTCCGTGGGGGTATACAGGCCATTCATCAATTTGGCCATGGTGGATTTCCCGCTGCCGTTGCGCCCCAGCACCGCGTGAAATTCGCCGAAGGGGACGGACAGCGTCACGTCCCGGACGGCCAGGGGGGCGTCCTCGTCATAGGAAAAGGATACGTGATCCAGGGTAAAAATGGCGTCTGCCATGATGTTTCCTCTTTCCCGGTGGTTTTTTCGCCCGCGGGCGCAGGCAGATTATACCACATCCCCCCGCCCCGCGCAAGAACGGCGCGCCTCCCGGGAAAACTTTGGGCTTTACACAAACGGATTTTCATTATATAATGTTCAGGTACAATCCTTGAAAGGCGGTATTCACGAAGATGTTGATGAATTTGCTGTTCGGCGTCGCCCAGGCACAGGAAGCCACCACCACCCAGGGCTCCGCGACGGAGCTCGCGTCTGCCAGCCCGCTGGCTTCCCTGGCGGGGATGCTGCTGCCCCTGATCCTGATGGTCGTGATCTTTTATTTCATGCTGATCCGGCCCCAGCGCAAGAAGGACAAGAAGGTAAAGGAAATGCTCAATAACCTCAAGCCCGGTGATCTGGTGACCACCATCGGCGGCATTTTCGGCACCATCGTATCCATCCGCGAGGACCGCATCACCCTGGCCATCGGGCAGAAGAACGCCCAGGCCACTGAAATGACCGTGGCCCGCTGGGCCATCCGCCAGGTGGAAGAAGTCACCGTGGAAAACGACGGCGAGATCCTGGCCTGACGAAAAAAACGATAGGAAAAGGCCTGCCGGCGCATTCGCCGCACCGCGGGCCTTTTTTTGCAGGGAAGGGCTTTTATGAATCTGTTTGAATTGATCGCCATCGCGGTGGGGCTGTCCATGGACGCCTTCGCGGTATCGGTCTGCAAAGGGCTGGCGCTGAAAAAGATAACGCTGCGCCACGCGCTGACGGTGGGCGTCTGGTTCGGGCTGTTCCAGGCGCTGATGCCCCTGATCGGGTATTTCCTGGGCGCCCAGTTCAAGGACCTGATCTCCGCCTACGATCATTGGGTGGCCTTCGTGCTGCTGCTGCTGATCGGCGGGAACATGATCAGGGAAGCGGTGTTTTCAAAGGAGCAGGACGTCCCGGACGCGGCGCTGTCCTTTTCCGCCATGCTGCCCCTGGCCGTGGCCACCAGCATCGACGCCCTGGCCATCGGCGTCACATTCGCGTTTCTGGAGGTGTGGGGCGGCATTTTCCTGGCCGTGGTGCTCATCGGGGCCATCACCTGCGGCCTGTCCATGGCCGGGGTGAAGATCGGAAGCCACTTCGGCGACAAGTACGAAAAGAAAGCCCAGATCCTGGGCGGCGTGATCCTGATCCTGCTGGGCATCCGCATCCTGCTGGAGCACACGGGGATCCTTTGACCGCGGGAAAAGCCATAACAAAAAAGGCCCTCCTCAGGGGCCTTTTTTGTTTGCCGCGGGGGTCACACTTCCCGCAGGACCGTGATGTATTCCACCCCCAGGCTTTCGTCCGTCACCCGGTCCGTCTTCATGTGCAGGCGGATATGGCGGCCGTTGGGCAGATGCACGGTGAAATCCCGCTCGTAGGCGGCCGTATGATCGGCGAAATAGGCGTCGATCTTCTCGTGGCTCAGCGTGTTCCCGTCCTCCACCCACTGGTAGAAGGTGCCGTCGTTGAGGGCGCGGTCGAATTCGTCCCAGGGAAGGCCGCAGCGCTCCTCCAGCCCGTGCACCACCAGCTCCAGGCGCAACCCCTCCCTGCTGTGCCGGGTGAATACGATGGTATCCGAAGAGAAGCGGGCCAGCATGCGCATCTGGTTGCGCAGCATCATGACCTCCGTCACGTCCACCACCACGCACTGCCAGCAGGTCGGGCCGTACAGATCGGTCAGCTGGCTCTGCTCCGCCACGTACAGGTATTCCCCCTCCTTTGTGATCAGCCGGTAGGGGCGCACCCGCTTCTGCGTGCCGTCCACCAGCGCCTGGGCGTCGTGAAGCACGCGGCTGCGGTCCTCGGGATGGATCATGTTGATCAGCCGATTCTGGAACCGGGCGCGTATCTCCCGGGCGGTAAAGCCCGTCATGGTCAGGAAATTGCGGCTGATGTACTGGAATTCAAAGCCGTCCTCCTGGCTGCAGCGGAAATAGCCGCCGGGGATATCGGTATTCAGGTACTGCAGCTCCGTCACGTCCTGGCTGGAGCCGTAGAACCGCACCCCCCGGACGTCCTCCCCGATATAGTACATATGCACCTGGATCCACACGATGACGCCGTTGGGCTTGTAAATGCGGAAGATGCCCCCCGCGCCGTTCATCCGGTCCCTGGCGGCGGCCTTCATCATCAGGAAGAACCGCTCCCGGTCCTCGGGATACACGTAATCCTGCATGCCGTGGATCCGCTGGTTCAGCATGTCCAGCTCGATCCCCACCATCAGATAGAACTGCTGGTTGTAGCGGACGATATCCACCTGATCGTCCTTCCACACATAGAAGGCCACGGGGCCCAGGATGTTATTGAGCATGGCGTCGCTGAACACGTTTTCATCCAGGAATTCCCGCACGTGCAGCTCCTGATTGGCCTTCACCTGAAAGCCCTGCAGGTCGATTCTGGATTCGTCCGCGATCAGCGCCTCGAATTCCCCGGGGGCCATGGGCCGGTGGAAGAAATAGCCCTGCATGTACCGGCACCCCAGATCGGACAGGAACACCACCTGTTCCTGGCTTTCCACTCCCTCCACGATCACGGGGGTGGAGAGGGTCTTGGCCATATTGATGACCGATTCCAGGATGCTGATGCCCTTGCGCTCCTCCTGCTGGCCCAGGCGAAGGAACTGGGCGTCCAGCTTGATCACGTCCACGTTCAGGGAGCTGAGCATGTTCAGGGAGGAATAGCCGCTGCCGAAATCGTCCATCAGCACCAGGAAGCCCATTTCCCGCAGGCGCTTCACCGTGCTCCGCACGGTTTCCGTATCGTCCACGTAGGCGGATTCGGTAATTTCGATTTTCAGCAGCCCGGCGTCCAGGCCGTACTTTTCCAGCAGGGACAGCAGGAACGCGGGCACGTCGATCACGAACAGGTCGATGGGCGATACGTTCATGGAAATGGGCACGGGCTTTCCGCCCCGGTCGATGAAATCCCGCAGCCATCTGCACACCGATTCCCAGATGAATTTGTCCAGGTTCGTCACGATGCCGTGGCGCTCCAGGATGGGCACGAACACCGCCGGCGGCACCCAGCGCCCGTCCGACCGGTGCCACCGGGCCAGGGATTCCGCCCCCACGATCTTCCGGCTGGACACCCGGCACTGCGGCTGCAGCCAGAAGGAGATTTCGCCGTTTTCCAAAGCGTGCTGGAAATCCACCAGCAGGTGGTATTCCTCCATGGTTTTCCGCCGCAGCGTGCCGTCGTACACGCGGATGCGGGCGTGCACGTTGCCCTTGATCTCCTCCGCGGTCATGGCCGCATGGTTGAACACCGCGCCGATGGGCTCCGTATCGTCGTCCATCATGCTGATGCCGAACAGGGGCGTAAAGCCCACCGTCCTGCTGACGGCCACCACCACGTCCTTGAGCTCCCGGTACAGTTGATCGATCCGGGGACGGTCATAGGGCGTCATAAGGCAGAAATCGTCCTGCCCCCGATACCCCGCCAGGCCGCCCGTCTCCCGGGCCGTCCTGAGCAGGATCTCGCCGAACCTGCGCAGCACGAACAGGCCGTTTTCCCGGCCGTGCCAATCGGTAAACAGCGTGTAGTGATCGATGTCAATAGCGATCAGGCACCAGTTTTTCTTTTCCTGCCTCCGCCTCTGCTCCCCCAGGATGAAAAAATCCCTCTCCCGCAGCAGGCCGGTCAGCTCGTCCCGCTGCAGGTTCTTTTTGCCCACGGGCAGCATTTCCAGGGGGATGGCCGCGTCCCGGGAGGCGTCGTACACATAGCACCGCGCCGCGCCCCGTTTCATGCCGAAGCGCGGCCCGCCCACCACCACGCTGCGGGCGACGCACCACGCGCCGTCCACCGTATCCAGGCGGATCTCCATCCAAAGCACGCCGGGCATTTCGGCGTTTTCCAGCTGCGCAGCCAGGTTTTCCGGGGCCATCAGGCGGCGGTAGGTCTCCCGGTCGTCGGGGTGCACCATTTTTTCATAGGTATATTCAAACAGCGTGCTGTACGCGCCCTCGGAGGGCGTGATCCTGAACCGGCCCTCCGTGCGCGCCATGTTGCTGTACCGGTCCGATTGCACGTCAACAACCGCCATTTCATCAAATGACGTTTCATCCAGGTATTCCAGCACCTGCGCCGCAGGCAGCTTTTCCAGCAGAAGCTTCAGCAGCTCCTTTTTCATTCGATTCCCCCCGATGGACTGAAAGACGCGCCCGGGCCTGAAAGCGATTTCCGGCGGGTCGCCCCGCAAGGATGAAAGCCGGCGTCGGTTTCCATCCTGTTTCCGTTTTCATCATACCGTGTTCTTTTGTTCAGCGCACGCGCTTTCGCTTCATGGGCTGGAATAATTGTAACATAACTGTTACATAATTGCAAGCAATTTTTCCCATGTAACCCGGACCCCGCCTGCGTTTCAGCGGATCACCCCGGCGCTGATCTTGAGGGCCAGCACCCTTTCCACGCTTTGATCGATCCGGTCCCAGGTAAGGCTCCCCGTATCCAGGGCGCGGAAAACCGCCTGGACGGCGGCGGGCAGATCCGAAGGCAGGAAAACCAGGTCCGCCCCCGCCTGCAGCGCCAGGACCGCGGCCTCTCCGGGCTTATAAAAGCTGACGATGCAGGGCATGCGCAGGGATTCGGTGATCACCACGCCGTCGTAGCCCATTTCCTGCCGGAGAATGCCGATCATCCGGGCGGACAGGGAGGCGGGCACATCGTCCCCCAGGCCCCGGGCGACGCCGTGGCTCATCATGATCATTTCCGCCCCCGCGGCGATCTGATCCGCATAAGGCAAAAATTCCGTCCGCCGCATATCCTCCAGGCTGCGGCGGTTCACCGCCGTGCCGTAATAATTCTTCTTGCTCAGGCTGCCGTCGTTGGGGAAGTGCCCGAAGCAGGGGACCACGCCTTGCTCCCGCAGCCCTTCCGCGAAGCCCCCGGCCAGCAGGGATACCCGGGCGGGGTCCGCGCCGAAGGTGCGGCCCGATACGTCGCTCTCCGCCGTGATCTGCATGTCCAGCGGCACGGCGAAGTCCAGATTGATCCCCAGGGGCGCAAGGTACCCGCCGATGTACGCCCCCGCCTGCCGGGCGTCCTCCGCGATTCCGGGCATGTCCTCCGGCTCCGGCGCATAAGGCCATCCCAGCTTGCCGGCCACCCGGGACAGGCTGCCCCCCGCTTCGTGCACGCCGATGAACAGGGGCTGCATCCCCGCCGTCCGGGCCTGGGCCTGCAGGGAAGCGGTCAGGGCCGCCAGCTGCGTTTCCGATGTGATGTTCTGCCCGTACAGCGCCACGCCCCCCACGGGATACCGGGAAAAAACGTTGCCTTCCGGCAGCGCGAGGGTGTACTTCTCCCCCGTCAGCATTTCCGGCGTCACCAGAAACAGCTGACAGACCTTCTCCTCCTCCGTCATCAGCCGCATCAGCGCCCGGGCCTGGCGGCGGGGATCCGGGCGCAGAACGCTGTCATCCTCCACCACCACAAAGCTGTCCTCCTCCCCCCGGGAGCAGGACGGCAGCCCCAGCAGCGCCAGGGCGAGCATCAGGCAGAAAAAACGGCGCACGGCGGCAACCTCCTTTTTCCGTATTGTATCACACCCGGAAAAAACGCGCAACGGACACGTGCGGAACGCCGGAAAAGCGCTTGTCCCCGCCTGCGGAATCATGTATAATGGTACGGGAAACTATTCACAAAAGAAAGGAAGCCGTTCTTATGAATAAAACGCCGATCACCCAGGCAAGCCTGGACGCCTGGTCCCACGCTTACCGCACGTCCGACGCCCGGCGCATCGCCACCCTGGCCCTGAGCAAGCAGGACGTAATGGACGCCTGCTATTCCCCCGTGCCCCAGCTGAACCGCAGGCGCAAATTCTCCCTGGAAATCGAAACGCTGCCCGTCACCAATCAGGAGCACAGCGGCCGCTGCTGGCTTTTCGCCGCGCTGAACGTGCTGCGCGAACGCATCGCCAAAACGCTGAACCTCAAGAATTTTGAGCTGTCCCAGAGCTACATGGCCTTCTGGGACAAATTCGAGCGCGCCAATTATTTCCTGGAGGCCATGGTGGAGACCGCTTCCCTGCCCACCGACGACCGCACGGTCTCCTTCCTGCTGCAGACCGGGGTGCACGACGGCGGCCAGTGGGATATGTTCGCCAATATCGTAAGCAAATACGGCGTGGTGCCCAAGGACGTGTTCGGGGAAACCTACCAGTCCGCCAACACCCGGAATATGAACCACCTGCTGAACCGCAGCCTCAAGGCCTGCGCGGTGAAGCTGCGGGCCCTCGTTGCCCGGAGCGCCTCCCCGGAAGAGATCCGCGGGGAAAAGGAAAAAATGCTGGGGGATATCTACGGCTTCCTCTGCTCCTGCTACGCCGAGCCGCCCCGGACCTTTGATTTCGAATACACCGACAAGGACGGCGTTTATCACATCGAAAAGGGCATGACGCCCCGAGCCTTCACCGAAAAATACGTGGGCGGCCTGCTGAACGACACCGTCAGCATCATCAACGCCCCCACCCGGGACAAGCCGTACCATAAAACCTATACCGTGAAATTCCTGGGCAACGTGGTGGGCGGCCGCCCCGTGCGGCATCTGAACCTGACCATGGACGAATTCAAGCAGTGCGTGATCCGCCAGCTGCAAGCCGGCAAGGTGGTCTGGTTCGGCAGCGACGTGGGCAAGTTCGGCGACCGGGAAGCGGGGATCTGGGACGACGGGAGCTTCAACGCGCCGCTGCTCACCGGGCTGGATCTGGATATTTCCAAGGAAGACAGCCTGGATTACGGCTTCGCCGCCATGAACCACGCCATGGTGATCACCGGGGTGAACCTGGACGAGGGCAGGCCCACCCGCTGGAAGATCGAAAACAGCTGGGGCGACGCCCACGGGGACAAGGGATACTACATCTGCTCGGACAGTTGGTTCGACCAGTACGTGTTCCAGGCGGCGGTGGAAAAGGAATACCTTTGCGATCTGGCCGCTTTCGCCGAACAGGAGCCCATCGTCCTGGAGCCCTGGGACCCCATGGGCACCCTGGCGGAATAAGGAGCGGGCCGTGAGGATCGAGCATGCCGCCCTGTACGTTTTCGACCCGGAGGGCGCGCGGGATTTCTTCGTCCGCTTCTTCGGCGGAAAGGCGAACGCCGGATATCACAACGAAACCACCAATTTCCGTTCGTACTTCCTCTCCTTTGACGGCGGCGCGCGCCTGGAGATCATGACCCGCCCGGGCCTCAGGATCTCCGATCCCGGCGCGCTGCCCACAGGCTATGCCCACCTGGCCTTCAGCGTCGGCAGCCGGGCGCAGGTGGACGCCCTGACGGAACGGCTGCGCCTGGCGGGATACCCCGTCCTCTCCGGCCCCCGGGTCACCGGCGACGGCTATTACGAAAGCTGCGTGGCGGGCTTTGAGGGGCATCCCATCGAAATCACCGAATAATCGGCACCGGAGAAACAAATGACCGTCGATCGCAAGGCATTTTACGGCCGGCTGCGGCAGCTGACGCTGCCCTTCGCTTTCCAGAGCCTGATGCTGGCCTCCGTCGCCGCCGCGGACGCGCTAATGCTGGGAAGCGTGGACCAAAATGAAATGGCGGCGGTGTCCCTGGCCACCCAGATCCAGTTCATCCAGAACATGTTCCTCAGCGCCGTGGTAGGGGCGGGGGGCATCCTGGGGGCGCAGTACTGGGGCAAGAAGGACCAAAAAACCGTTGAGGACCTGCTGCACATCATGCTGCGGTTCGCCGGCGCGGTGTCGCTGGTATTCTTCGCGGGGTGCGAACTGATCCCCGAGGCGCTGATGCGCATTTTCTCCCACGACGATCCCATCATCCAAATCGGCGCGGAATACCTGCGCGTGGCCGGCTGGTCCTACCTGCTGACCGGGATCTCCCAGTGCTATCTGACCGCCATGAAGGTGACGGACCGGGCGGCGGCCAGCGCCTGGATCTCCTCCGCTGCCGTGGCGCTCAACGTCGTTTTCAACGCCCTGCTGATCTTCGGCGTGCCCGGGGTGCTGGACCCCATGAACGCCCGGGGCGCCGCCGCGGCCACCACCCTGGCCCGGTGGATCGAGCTGTCGCTGTGCCTGATCGTATCGGAAACCCCCGGCTATCTCCGTCCGATCTTCCGGCGGCTGTTCGTGAGGCGCAGGCAGCTGGAGGAGGATTTCCTGCGCCAATGCCTGCCGCTGATGGGCGGGGCGCTGTTCTGGGGCGTGGGCTTCACTTCGTACACCGCCATCATGGGCCATATGGGCGAGGACGCCGCCGCCGCCAACGCCGTGGCCGCCGTGGTCCGGGATCTGATCTGCTGCGTCTGCGACGGCATCGGCAACGCCGCCAGAATCATGGTGGGCAACGAGCTGGGGGCGGGCGACCTGGAAAAAGGCAAGGCCTACGGGCTGAAGCTCACCAACGTATCCTTTATCATCGGCTTTTGCTCCACCGCCGCGGTGCTGGCCCTGACCCCCCTGATCACCCATCTGGTGAAGCTGACGGAGGACGCCCAGGAGCATCTGACCGGCATGATGATCATTATGGCGGTGTACATGATCGGCCGCTGCGTCAATACCGTCACCATCAACGGCGTGCTGGACGGCGGGGGCGATACGGTGTTCGACATGTATTCCCTGGCGGTGTGCATGTGGGGCGTCGCCATTCCCCTGGCGCTGCTGGGGGCCTTCGCCTTCCAATGGCCCGTGCTGGCGGTGTACGCCTGCACCTGCCTGGACGAAGTGGGCAAGATCCCCTGGGTGATGGTCCGGCTGAAAAAATTCAAATGGGTCAGGAATCTGACCCGATAAGCATGAAAGGAGGCGCCCGCCGTGCCGCGTATGCCCCAATGGCTTGAAAACGCCGTGTTTTACGAGATCTATCCCCAGTCCTTCCAGGATACGGACGGGGACGGCGTCGGAGATCTGCAGGGGATCATCCGCCGCCTGGATTACGTCAAGGACCTGGGCTGCACCGCCCTGTGGCTGAATCCCTGCTTTGCTTCCCCCTTCCTGGATGCGGGCTACGACGTATCGGATTACCTGCGCATCGCCCCGCGCTACGGCACCAACGGGGACGCGGAAAAGCTGTTTCGGGAAGCGCACAGGCGGGGGCTGCGGGTGCTAATGGATCTGGTGCCCGGCCACACCTCCTGGGAGCATCCCTGGTTCAAGGCCTCCATGCAAGCGGAGAAAAACGAATATACCGACCGCTATATCTGGACCGACTGCATCTGGGAGGAGCCCACGGGCTGCGCCTCCCTGCGGGGCATCGGCCCCCGGGACGGCAGCTGCGCGGTGAATTTCTTCACCCACCAGCCCGCCCTGAATTACGGCTTCCTGCACCCGGAAAAGCCCTGGCAGCAGCCCATGGATGGCCCGGGGCCTCTGGCGACCCGGGAAGCCATGCGGGATGTGATGCGCTTCTGGCTGGATCTGGGGTGCGACGGCTTCCGGGTGGATATGGCGGGCTCCCTGGTGAAGGGCGACCCGGAGGGCAAGGGCACCGTCGCCCTGTGGCGGGATTTCCGGGCGTTCCTGGACCGGGAATACCCCGACGCCGCCCTGGTATCCGAATGGGGCGAGCCGGACAAGAGCCTGCAGGGCGGCTTCCACATGGATTTTCTTCTGCCCTGGGGCCCCACCCACTACAACGATCTGTTCCGGTGCGCCTCCCCCTTCTTTGCCGGCAAAGGCGACGCGTCGGTATTCGTGGAGAAGTACTGGGCCAGCTATGAAAAAACGGAGCGGAAAGGCCTGATCTGCATCCCCTCCGGCAATCACGATATGGACCGGCTGGCCCGCTTCCTCCATGGGGACCATCTGAAAATCGCCTTTGCCTTCCTGCTCAGCATGCCCGGCGCGCCCTTCATTTACTACGGCGACGAGATCGGCATGCGGTACGTGGAGGGCCTGATTTCCGTGGAGGGCGGCTACGGCCGCACGGGCAGCCGCTCCCCCATGCAGTGGGACGAAAGCGAAAACGCCGGCTTCTCCTCCGCGCCGAAGGAAAAGCTGTACATCCCCCTGGACCCGTCCCCGGACCGGCCCACCGCCGCCGCCCAGTGCGGGGACCCCGCCTCCCTCCGCAGCGAGATCCGGCGGCAAATCGCGGTGCGCAAAACCCATCCCGCGCTGCAGAGCCGGGGGGAGATCCGCTTTGTTTCGGACGGCGCGCCGGGCACGCCCCTGGCCTATGAGCGGACCGACGGGGACGAGCGTGTGCTCGTGGCCCTGAACCCCGCCGATGAAGCGTGCTTCTGCCCCCTGCCGGAAAAAGTGAACAAGGCGCTGTATCAGCTGGGCGAAGCGCCCGCCGCGGAAGGAGGCCGGCTGCGCCTGGCTCCCCGGTCCGCCGCCTGGCTGCTGCTGGGAGAAGGCAAATGAAAACCCTGATCGAGCTTTACGACGAGCGGCCCATCGAAAACGTGCTGGCCACGGAAATGTTCCGTCCGGAGGAAACGGTGCTGGTGTGCCCGCCGGAAATCGCCGGGAACCACGCCTTCCGCCGGGCGCTGAAAACGTATTTCGCCCGCCGGGGCTGCCAGGTCCGCCTTTCCTTCGTTTCCGCAAGCCTGCTGGACGCGGTAAAGGTGGAAAAGACGCTGCGCCGCGTGCTGGACACCCGGGAAGACTGCGCCATCGACATTTCCGGCGGCGGTGACGCTGCGCTGTTCGCCGCGGGGGCCATTTCGGGCGATATCCCGGTATTCACCTACAGCCGGCGGAAAAACGCCTTCTTTGAGATCAAAAACGCCCCCTTCGCCCGGAACCTGCCCTGCACCGTGCGCCTGGACGCGGAAAGCTGCTTCCTGATGGCGGGGGGCACGCTGCTGCCGGGCCGGGAAGACAATCAGGAACTGCCCCGGCGCCTGGCGGAGATCGACACCCTGTTCCGGATCTACGCCGCCCACCGCCGGGTCTGGAACCGCCAGATCGGCTACATCCAGCGCCTGTCCGCCGCCGACAGCCTGGCCGCCCGGGGCAAGCGCACGGGCCGGGGGGAAAACGGCATCGTGACGGCGGACGAATCCCTGCTGAGGGATTTTGCGGACGCCGGGCTGATCCTGGATCTTCATGTGGACGGGGAGGAGGTTTCCTTCCGCTTTCCGGATGCCATGACCCGCTTCTGGCTGCGGGACATGGGCTCTGTGCTGGAATTGCAGGTGTACCGGGCATGCCTGGCCGCGGGCTGCTTTGACGACGTGATCCTCAGCGCGGTGGTGCAGTGGAACGCCGACGCCAACAAGCGCAACGCCGTCACCAATGAAATCGACGTGATGGCCGTCCGGGGCGTGCAGCCGGTGTTCATCAGCTGCAAGACCGCCGAAATCAAAACCGAAGCCCTCAACGAACTGGCGATCTTGCGGGACCGGTTCGGGGGCAAGGGCTCCCGGGCGGTGATCGTCACCTCCGCCCCGGAGGCGAAGGGCCGGCCCCAGATGCGCCGCCGGGCGGCGGAATTGGACATCGAAGTGATCGACTGGAACGACCTGAAGCTGAACCGCCTGATCCCCCGGCTGAGAAAAGGGCCGGCATAGAGGAAATATAAAGCAAAAAACCGAAGGACAAAGCGGAAATGCGCCTGCTCATTTTCTCCGCTGTCCTTCGGGTTTTTGATTCTTTTGGATCATGCCCGGTCAGCATGATCCCTGACCCGTTCGTTTTTCCGGAAAGGCCCTATTTCGCCGGCTCCGGCACCTGCTCGGATACGCCGAAGCCCGTCATGCTGCCCACCACGCGGGTGGAGTAGTTGCCCCGGCGGTTGACCCGTTCACCCATGAACACCAGGATGGCCGTGCCGCCGCCGTCCAGGTTCAGCGCTTCCTGCACGCCCCTTTCCAGCATGCGCTCCGCCAGCCACCGGATCTCCGCGCCCTTGGACCGCTCCTGCCGTCCTTCCACGCAAAGCACGAAATAATGATACGGCTCGATCATGCCCAGGGCGATCCGCGGCTCATGGTAATGGTTTTTATCCTTCAATACCGCTTCCGACAGCGCCCCGTCCTGCACCAGGATGGGGCCGAAGGAATAGGTGGAAACAACGCCCATATCCAGGTATTCCTGGGCGGTGTGGGATTTTCGGGAAAAGGTCTTCATGTTGCCGTCGCCGAACACCGCCAGCACGTCCAGGCTGCACACGCTGAAGGGCGTTTTATCGTCCGTGGCGATCACCTGGCCCTCCCGGATGATGATGCCGGCGGAGCCGTCCACTTTCTCGTTGATCCGGTGGCCGTAATGATCGTCGGACAGAGCCAGCACGATCCTGTTCTGCCGGGCAAAAAGCAGCGGGTCGATCAGCTTGGTGCCGGCCGGCCGTTTGCCGTTGGGCTGGGTATAGGAAACCAGCGGCGATTCCGGGCTGCAATGAATGTCCGCCTCGTACCACACCAGGGGCGTCCATTGATCCGTATACCGGGTGATTTCGATGTACAAGGAGGCGGAGGCGTAGACCCATTTCCCTGCGTCGGCGTCCGCGAAAATGAATTCCTCGCCCTCCGCCGCGTCCGCCAGGAAGCCCTCCTCCGTTTGGGGGGGCATGGGGATGGGCGTGGGCGCCGGGGTGGGC
>JAFZQK010000070.1 GCA_017620455.1 Clostridia bacterium | reverse complement strand
GCAGGCCTTCTGCGGTCACGCCGCTGTCGGTAAGGGGAGACCCGTCATAGGTCTTGCTGGTGGAAGCGGCGGTGAAGGTAATGGGCGTAGTGTTCGCCGTCACTTCCAGGGTGCCCAGGGTTTCCGTTACGGTATAGTTGCCCGCCTTGGCGGTGCCCCAGGCGAAGGTGTAAGTGTTGTCGGATGTGCCCACGTCCGTCTGGCTGCCGGTGGCGGTGGCGGTGGCAGTCTCGCTGCCCACCAGGCCGGTGATTTCGGCGGTGGCGGTGAGGGCCGTGCCGTCGTAGGATTTGGTGGCGGACCCGGTGGTGACGGTGAGGGGCGCGGGGTTGACTTTCAGCGTGCCCGTCGCGGTGCTCACGTTGGAGAAGCTGGCGGTGACGTCCGCCCCGCTTGCATCCAGGATCGTCCAGGAAACGACGGTGCTGGTGCCGGCGCCCGCGTCGGTCTGGCTGCCTTCGACGACGGCGCTGAAGGTATAGCCTTCGGGCAGGCCGGCGGCCGTCGCGTTGCTGACGGTCAGCGGCGTGCCGTCATAGATCTTGCTGGCGGAGCCGGCGGTAAAGCTGACGGCGCCGGGGGTGAGGGCGTCGGTGACCGTCAGGATGCCCAGACTGTCTGTTACGGTATAGTTGCTTTCCTTGGCGGTGCCCCAGGCGAGGGTGTAGGTATTGTCGGAGGTGCCTACGTCGGTTTGGCTGCCGGTGGCGGTGACGGTGGCGGTTTCGCCGCCCACCAGGCCCGCGACGGAAGCCTCTTCGCAACTCAGCGGCGTGCCGTCATAGGCTTTGGCGGCGGAGCCGGTGGTGACGGTGAGGGCGGCGGGGTAGACCGTCAGGGTGCCTAGGTCCTCCACCACGGTATAGTTATTCTTGTTGGCGTCGCCCCATTTGATTTCATAGCCGTTTTTGCTGGTGCCCACGTCGGTCTGGCTGCCGGTGGCGGTCACGGTGATGGTGGGGTCCAGGGGGATGGAGATGAACTTCGCTTCCTGGGGCCCCAGGGCGCGGCCGTCGTAATTGGTGACGGAGGAGTCGACGTGGATCTGCACGTCGGTAAAGTCCAGGATCAGGCTGTCCGCGCCGGCGGCGCTGACGTTCAGGCCGTCCCGGGACGTAAGATCCGCGGTATTCGCGCTTCCCAGGGCCGCTTTCCTTTTTTCGATGTCGGCCTTGGTCCATCCCGTCTGCTCGCAGGCCTTTGCCAGCAGATCCGGATTGTCCAGATACAGGTTTACCAGCTCCGGAGGAAGCGCGTCGGCGGCAACGGCGGTTTTTTCAAACCGGATGGTTTCTCCGGTGCTGTTCAGATAGATGGTCAGCTTTTCGCCGGCGTTCACCGGGATATCCTGGGTGGCGCCGGTGAGGGGGCTTTTGCCGTGGACGATCACGGTGCCGCAGATGCCGTAGAGGGTCTGCTCGTTGACGTTGGGGGAAACCAGGAAGGAGCTGTTTTTCCAGGGGGCGTCGTTCTTCTCATAGCCGGGCACCCGGTGCAGCTTTGCTTCCTTCGCCGTCAGCGGCGTGCCGTCATAGGTTTTTTCGGCGCTGTCGGTCCACACGGTGAGCTGGGCTTTTTCCACGGTGAGGGTGCCGTTCACGGTTTCGATATTCGTAAAATGATCCGTTACGTTCTCGTTATTTGCGTTATAGATCGCATAGCTTTTGATGACGTTGCCGCTGCTGCCGGCGTCGGTCTGCTCGCCGGCGACGGCGACAGAGCAGAAAAGCCCCACGGGAAGGCCGTCCACCAGCACGTCGGGCCGGGAAAGGGGCTTGCCGTCGTACATTTTCGTGGCGCTCTGGGCTACCAGCGTGACCTTGGAGGGCCAGCGCCAGTCGCCGGAGGCGGCATAATCGAAGCCGGCGGTTCCCGCACCCAGGAGGCTTTCGCCGGCGCCGTTCGCAAGATCATCCAGGGTCAGCCCGGTTTCTTCCGTCACGCGCTGAAGCGCGGCCGGATTGTCCCGCAGATAATCCACAAAGCAGTCCGGCACGGTCATTTCCGAGATTTGCTGCACTCCCGGCTGGGAATCCGCCGTGCCGTCCCCGTCACGGTCCGCTATGATGACCGCGGTGCCGGCGGCAGCACGGAACGTGTTCCGGTTGCCCTGGCTGTCCACGTATTCCACGTGACCGACGCCGGCCATCATCCACAGCATAACGATCTGGCCGTGGCCGTCGCTCTGCTGGCCTTTCTCCGCCCCGGGATTCTGTACATCCGGGGTGGGCTGCAGCACGGACAGGCCCACGATGGTGCCGCGGATGCCTACGGTCATGGTGGAGGTCTGGATGTCCACGGCCTCGTTTTCATCCAGCTTTTTTTCCACGTCCAGCAGCAGCGTGCCTTCCTTGAGGGACAGAAGGATGTGGCCTTCCTGCTGGATGAATTCCACGCTGCTCAGTTCGTCCACGGTGACGATCTTGCTTTCGTCCAGGCCCACGGAGGCCAGGCTGCTTTCGCCGGTCATCATGGTTTCGCCGCTGGAGAAGCGCACGTTTTCCATCACGAACCGGGGGCTGCCCTCGGCGTCCAGGATCTGCACGTCGCCCGTGTACTGCAGCAGGCGCATGGTCTGGGCGGCGTATTCTTCTGTTTCGGCTGCGGCGCCGCACAGAAGCACGGCGATCAGCAAGACCGCAGCGGCGGAAAGAAAGATTTTTTTTCGGAGCGGAATTCTCATAAATAGCTCCCTTCTTTTCCAGCGCGTCAGGGCGCTGCACAGGCGAAATACGGCCGGGAAAACGCGTCGGCCGGGAACGTGCGCGGAAGAAAACGGCGGGCGGATCCGCTGCTTTTGCAAAGGATGCCGGGGCTTGCCCATCCATCCCCATTTTCCCAGAATATTATAACCGATTTCCCGCTTAGCGTCAACGCCGATATCGCCGGGAGGACGCCCGGAATACGCGGGAAAACGGCAGAAACGGGGCTGCCATTCATTGATACGTGACGCAGGGGAACGATGGCAATTTTACGGGAAAGAAAACCCGCTTCGCGCCCCGGAAAACAGTTCCGGGATCACGAAGCGGGCGAATGATGCGTCAGCCTTTCCCTGAAGGGATCCGCTTACTTGAAATAGTACCCGTCGTCCGGCGCCTTGCCGCCCACGGACTGGGGGTTGGCGGCGAAGAGGATGTCGTACAAGGGCGCGGCCTGGGCCTGCATGTCCGCGCCGGAAACGAACACCAGCGTGCAGGAGGGCAGGGCCTTTTCCGCCACCGCCGCGGCGGGGATGATCTCCAGTTCGGCGATCTCCTGGGCGGCTTCGTGCACGTTTTCATTGGCAAAGGCGATGGAGGCTTCCAGATCCTGCATGAACTGCGCCACGGCTTCGGGACTGCTTTCCAGGAATTCCCGGCGCACGATCACCACGCTCATGGAAAGCTGGGCGTCCTCCAGTCCGTTTTGCCGGGCGGCGTCGCCGAACAGCTCGGTCACGTCCAGGGCCTTGTGGTAGCCGTCGCCCTTGATGAGCAGGTTGGTCACCATGGGCTCGGGCAGCAGCACCACGTCCGCGTTGCCGGCCAGCGCCTGGGCCACCACCTCCGCGTGCTCAGAGAGGTATTCCATCTTCGCGTCCACCCCATTGGTTTCCAGGATGTAGTTCATCACGTATTCCGGCGTGGCGCCCTGGCCGGCGGTGACGACGGTCCTGCCCGCCAGATCGGAAACGGACTGGATGCTTTCGCCCTTTTCCAGCACGTAGAGCATGCCCCGGGTGATGAGGGAAAGGGCCTTGACGCCGCCCTCGGTCTTGTTATAGAGCACCGCGCCGGCGTTGATGGGCACGGCGGCGATGTCCGCCTGGCCGGAAATGATCAGGGCGTTGACATTGGCGGGCTGGGATTCGATGAGGAATTCGTATGCGCCCTCGTTCTGCTTCATCATGTGGGCCACGGCCATGCCGGTGGGGCCCTTCAGCGCGGCCACCCGGACGGGGCGGGCCGGGGAGGTTTCGGCGGTGCACACCACCGTCGCCAGGGACAGGACCAGCGCCAGGACGGCGATGGTTTTGATGATCTTTTTCATGGTTCGATTCCTTCTTTCTTTTTAACGTTTTGTCATTGCGCTTTTCACCTGTACGCCGGGGATGTTGCCCAGCTTCCCGGTGAACGCGCCCACCTGCGTATCGCTCCCCCGGAGCAGGAGGCCGATCACCGCCATGCCCCGCTCGTGGTCCGGCACGCCGATGCGGCCGGTGACGATCTCCTGGTACTGGGAGATCACCTGGTTCACCCGGGGCGCCTGGGCGAGATCCTCGATCACGATGCCCAGGAACCCGATGCGTTCCTCCGCCATAGTTTTTCCTCCTTTGCCGGAAAAAACGCACGGCGATAAGCACCGTGCGTCCTTGCTCAGCTTATGCTGCCTCCTTTCGCTCTCGGGCCCGGACGCGTCCCTGCCCTCAAGGGAAACTGTGTTTTCCGCGCCGGACGCTGACCCTTATGGAAGCCACTTGGGCTTGCGATCCGGACGCTGATCGTATTATACACGGTTTTTCCGCGGTTTGCAACCCCGCCTGTCAGCCGCCTGCGGGAAGGCCGGCGAAGGACGGGCGGCGGGTCAGACCAGGGTGGAAAAATAATCCTCCGGAGTCTCGGCCCGGCGGATCAATTTGAAATCGCCGTCCTTGGTATAGAGCACCTCGGCGCTGCGGAGGCGGCCGTTGTACTGATAGCCCATGGAAAAGCCGTGGGCGCCGGTATCGTGGATCACCACAAGATCGCCGATTTGGATTTCCGGCAGCATCCGGTCGATGGCGAATTTATCGTTGTTTTCGCACAGGCAGCCGGTGACGTCGTACATGTGATCCGCGGGGACGTTCCGCTTGCCGCAGACGTGGATGTGGTGGTACGCGCCGTACATGGCCGGGCGCATCAGGTTGGAAGCGCAGGCGTCCACGCCGATATAGTCCTTGTAGATCTTCTTTTCGTGCACGGCCCTCGTCACCAGCCACCCGTGGGGGCCGGTCATATAGCGGCCCAATTCCGCCTTGATGCCCACGCGGCCCTTTGCGGGATCGCCGAACACCCGGGCGTATTCCGCCCGGACGCCTTCGCCCACCTGCAGGATATCCGTTTCCGTTTCCTCCGGGCGGTAGGGGATGCCGATGCCGCCGGAGAGGTTGATGAAGGCGAGCTCCAGCCCCGTTTCCTTTTCCAGCTCCGCCCCCAGATCGAACAGGATGCCCGCCAGGCGGGGGTAGTAGGAATTATCCATGGTGCTGCTGGCCAGGAAAGCGTGCAGGCCGAATTTCTTCGCCCCCAGGGCCCTGAGCCGGGGCAGGCCGGCGCGCATCTGCTCCTTGGTCCAGCCGTATTTGGATTCGCCGGGCTCGCCCATGATGGCGTTGCCCAATGTGAAGCTGCCGCCGGGGTTATAGCGCACGCACACCGTTTCCGGGATGCCGCCGTTGGCGGAAAGCAATTCGATATCGCTCAGGTCGTCCAGGTTCACAATGGCGTTCAGCCGCCTCGCGTGGGCCAGCTCCTCCGGGGGCATGGCGTTGGCGCTGAACATGATGTCCTCCCCGGAAAAGCCCGCCATTTCGGCCAGGAGCAATTCGCATTCGCTGGAGCAGTCCAGCCCGCAGTGCACCTGATGGTATAGTTTCAGCACCGCCGGGTTGGGCAGGGCTTTCACGGCGAAATATTCCTGAAAATGCGGGGCCCAGGAAAAGGCCGCGTTCAGCTTTTCCGCGGTATCCAGGATGCCCTGTTCGTCATACAGATGAAAGGGCGTGGGAAAGCGGCGGGCGGCCTCCTCAAACACTTCGTCCGGCAAACGGAAATTCGGCATACACGAATCCATCCTTACTTCCGCGCTTTTGCCGCGGCTGCGGCAGTGCGGTCTGGTCCATTATATGAAAAGCCGCAGGCGGGTGCAAGCGGGCCGGGTGGAAAGGACAAATTAAAAACAGCATCGGAGGCGGAGCGCGCCGGGTTTCTTGACAATTCCCCGCCGCCGCATTATCATGAAAACGACCGAAGGGGGAAAGAAAATGCTTTTGATCGGGATCACGCCCGACTGGGACCGGGAGAAGGGCAAAGTGACCGTGAACCGGGATTACATGGACGCGGTGAGCCGGGCGGGGGCCGTGCCGGTGCTGCTGCCGCTGACGGGGGACGTGTTCGCCTGGGAGGAGATCGTATCCCGGGTGGACGGGCTGCTGTTCTCCGGCGGCGGGGATATCGACCCCCGCATGTACGGGGAAGAAAAGCTGCCCTGCTGCGGCGAAGTGTCCCCGGAGCGGGACTGGATGGAAATGGATCTGCTGCGCCTGGCCCTGGACCGGGACGTGCCGGTGCTGGCCGTCTGCCGGGGGCTGCAGGTGATGAACTGCGCCCTGGGCGGCACGCTGTACCAGGACATTTCGGCGCAGTATGCGGGGGCGCTGTGCCATCCCCGGGAGGACGTTCCCCGGGAGAAAGCGCATGACGTGATGATCCCGGAGGGGCGGCTGCTGCACCGCATCCTGGGGGTGGGGACCCTGGCGGTCAACAGCCGCCATCACCAGGGGATCAAGGCGCTGGGCCAGGGGCTTTTGCCCTGCGCCATTGCCCCGGACGGGCTGATCGAGGGGATCGAAATGCCGGGGAAGCGCTTCGCCCTGGGGGTGCAGTGGCACCCGGAAAGCATGTGCGAAAAGCACCTGGAGCAGCAGGCGATCTTCAATGCGTTTACGGAGGCGTGCAACGAATGACGGAAATCGCGCTGGTGGCCGATCTGCACGGCAATCTCCCCGCCACGGAGGCGGTGGACGCCGATCTGCGCGCCCGGGGGATCGGGAGGATCTGGTGCCTGGGGGACGTGGTGGGGAAGGGCCCTTCCTCCGCCGACACCTTCGATTGGGCGGTCAGCCGGTGCGAATTCATCCTGCAGGGGAACTGGGACGAGGGGATCGGGAAAAAGCTGTTCCCCAAGGACGAATTCTATTACCGGCAGCTGGGGGAAAAGCGGATGCGGATGCTGACGGAATTCCCCCTGGAGCACGTCTGCCGCATTTCCGGGCGGAAAATGCGCCTGTTCCACGGCCGGCCCACCATGCCTCAGCCGTATTACGTGCACGACGAATACGAACTGCTTTCCCCATATTTCGCGCCGGATTATGACGTGGTGGGCTATGCCGACGTGCACCGGCAGGGGATGCGGGTGCTGGGATTCAAGGGGATCTTGTTCAACACCGGCAGCGTGGGCAACGGCCTGGGCGTGGCCATGGCCCAGTACGCCATCCTGCGGGGCGACGTGGACGGGGAGGAAAAAACGCCCCTGGATATCGCCCTCATCACCGTGCCTTACGACCGGGAGAGGGCCGTCCGGGATGCGGAGGAGGCCGGAAAAAAGGGCCTGCACAACTGGGAAGCGTTTATCCAGGAGATCCGGACCGGGGTGTACGCCCGGAACAACGGCACCGTGAGGAAAAATCTGTGAGCATTTTATTTGGCCCCGCGGGCAATTCCGATTCCTTCTATGCTCAGGGCTACAAAGCCAGCTGGCAGGCTCCGGCGTGGCTGCACGCCATGGGGCTGAACGCCTACGAGTATTCCTTCGGCCGGGGCGTGCAGCTTCGGGAGGACACGGCGGATAAGATCGCCGGGGAAGCCCGGAAATACGGCGTCACGGTGAGCGCCCACGCGCCGTACTTTATCAACCTGGCCAACCCCGATCCGGAAAAGAGGGAAAACTCCTTCCGGGATATCCTGGAGAGCGCGCGGCTGGTAAAGCGCCTGGAGGGCGACCGGGCGGTGGTGCACGTGGGCGCGGTGATGAAAATGGAGCGCCAGGAAGCGCTGGCGAACTGCCGCGCGGGGATTCGGGAGGCGTACGCCCGGCTGGAGGACGCGGGGCTGGGCGAAATCCATCTCTGCCCCGAAACCATGGGCCGGCCCGGGCAGATCGGGAACCTGGAGGAGACGCTGGATTTTTGCCTGACGGACGAACGGCTGATCCCCTGCGTGGATTTCGCTCACCTTCACGCCCTGAGCGGCGGGGGCCTGAAGGAAACGGAGGATTTCGCCAGAGTGCTGGACGCCGTGGAAGGCGCCCTGGGCCTTGAAAGGGCCAGGAGCATGCACGTGCACTTTTCCACCATTGAGTTTACGGAAAAGGGCGAAAAGCGCCACCGCACCTTCGCGGAAGCGCAGTACGGCCCGCGGTTCGGGTACCTGGCGCCGCTGCTGAAGGCGCGGAATTATTATCCCCGGATCATCTGCGAATGCCACGGCACCATGGCGGAGGACGCCCGGGCCATGAAGGACATATACGACGCGCTGTGAATCGGCAACATGAAAACAGCCTCCCGTAATTTTCGGGAGGCTGTTTGCTGACGTTTTCAGAATTCCTCGGCAGGGCCGAGGGACTGCAGGAAGCCGTGGGGAATGAAGCCCCGGGCCGGCTTGCCCGCCGCCGTGGTTTCGATATAATCCCAGATCTGGCCGTTCTGGTTGGTCATGGAGGTCAGGTATTTCACGGTATCCCCCTGGCTCAGGGTGCGGATGGTGGTGTTGGACAGCATGGGGTCGTCGGTGAGGGTCACTTTGCCCAGTACGGCGCTTTCGTCGTAATCGAACTGCAGCATGGTATTGCAGTCCACCCGGCCCGTGATGCTGGAGGGATGAACGTAGCCCACGCGGATGGAACGGTTGTTGGTTTCATAGAAGACCAGCAGCCAGCCGCTTTCCCAGCCCGCGGCGTATACCGCGCCGTTGGTGCTGACGGCGGCCTTGCCGTTGGCCCCGCGCCAGGCGTTAAAGCTGGGGGCGGAATAGACGGGCAGGGTCTGGTCCGCTTTCAGATTGACAAAGGAAAAGCCGGACAGCATCAGCCCCGAAAGGGGAGGCGTGTAATCGGCGTAGCATTTCCGCCCGGGGGTGTGTCTCTTTTCCCCCAGGTCGTCCATCTGGCCCGCCACCTTTTTGATGGTGTCGTAATTGTCCCACTCCAGCTGGGAGAGCTTGGGATACACCTGTTTCTGATTGTCGGGGTTGGCGTTGGGCGTATACCAGGGCTGGGAACGGAACCACATATCGTACTTCCCGCCGGCAATGAACACATAGCCGTGACGGGCGAAGATCTCATTGAAAATATAGCCGAGGGATTCCCGGTCCCACTCCCAGAGTTCTTCCTCGGTGAGGCGGCGGGTGTTGCTGTCCGGGATCAGGTACATCTGGTCCGCCAGCGCGGGGAAGGCACAGGTGAACAGGAGAGAAAGCAAAAGCAGCACGGCCACGGTTTTTTTCATGCGACAGACCTCCTTTTTGTACTCCGGCACTTACTGCGTTTCCAAGCGTTGCTGTTTTCAGGAAAATTATACATGACTCTGCCGCCTCGGTCAATGCCCGGCCATTGAAAAAGGGCCGCCGGAGCGGCCCTCGGGGATTCGGAAAAATCTTTGCGGCGCGATCAGTACATCCCGCCCATGCCGGGATTGCCGGCGGGGGCAGCGGGTTCGGGCGCGGGGATGTCGGTCACCAGGGATTCGGTGGTCAGCACCATGGCGGCCACGGAGGCGGCGTTCTGCAGGGCGCTGCGGGTCACCTTGGTGGGGTCGATGATGCCGCGGTCGATCATGTCCACGTATTCGCCCTTCAGCGCGTCGTAGCCGTAACCGGTCTTTTCGCTGCGGCGGATGTTCTCGATGATCACGGCGCCGTCGATGCCGGCGTTCAGGCTGATCTGGCGGATGGGCTCTTCCATGGCGCGAAGCACGATCTCCACGCCGGTCTTGGCGTCGCCGGTGTTCTTTTCCACCAGGGGCTTCACCTTGGCGATGGCGTTCAGCAGCGCGATGCCGCCGCCGGGCACGATGCCCTCTTCCACAGCCGCGCGGGTGGCGGCCAGGGCGTCTTCAATGCGCATCTTGCGCTCTTTCATTTCGATCTCGGTCGCGGCGCCCACCTGGATCACAGCCACGCCGCCGGCCAGCTTCGCCAGCCGCTCCTGCAGCTTCTCCCGGTCGTAATCGCTGGTGGTTTCGGCGATCTGGGCCTTGATCTGGTTCACGCGGTTCCGGATTTCTTCCTTGTCGCCCGCGCCGTCGATGATGGTGGTGTTTTCTTTGTCCACCTTCACCTGATGGGCCTGGCCCAGCATGTCGATGGTGGCTTCCTTGAGCTCCAGCCCCAGCTCGGTGCTGATGACCTGGCCGCCGGTGAGGATGGCGATGTCGCGGAGCATTTCCTTGCGGCGGTCGCCGAAGCCGGGGGCCTTGACGGCCACGCAGGTGAAGGTGCCGCGCAGCTTGTTCACCACCAGGGTGGCCAGGGCTTCGCCCTCCACGTCCTCGGCGATGATGAGCAGCTTCTTGCCCTGCTGCACCACCTGCTCCAGCACCGGCAGGATCTCCTGGATGTTGCTGATCTTCTTATCGGTGATCAGGATGTAGGGGTTATCCAGCTCGGCCACCATCTTGTCGGTGTCGGTGACCATGTAAGCGGAGGCGTAGCCACGGTCGAACTGCATGCCTTCCACGGT
>JAFZQK010000007.1 GCA_017620455.1 Clostridia bacterium | reverse complement strand
TTCCCGCTGGATCCGGGATGCGGAATCCAGCTTCATCGTGGTGGACGAGGACTGGTAAAAAACGGATCCGGGGCCCTTCGCCCTTGCGCCGCGAACATAAGCAAACAAAAAGCAGGCCCGGACGGCCTGCTTTTTGCATCTCTGTTTTTTATCCGATTGTGTTCTCCGTTTCCCCGTCGAACAGATACACGCTGCCGTAGGGGATGGAGAAGGTCAGCTCCGCGTCGGTTTTCGGGGTGTCGTGGGAATCCACCTTCAGGATGGCCAGGTCCTCCCCGGCCTTGATATACACGTTGGTGTTGTCCCCCAGCATTTCGGTCAGCTCCACCTGGCAGCGGACCTGATAAGCATCCGGGTGCTCGCCCAGGCGCACGGCTTCCGGCCGGAAGCCGAATACGACGGGCTTCCCTTCCCAATCGCCGATCCCGGGCAGGCGCCTGCTCAGGTCCAGGCGCTGATCCCCGAACCGGATCGCCCCGTCCTGCACTTTGCCCCGCAGGAAATTCATGGGCGGCTCCCCGATGAAGCCCGCCACGAACACGTTGGCCGGCTTGAAATACAGCTCATAGGGCGTGCCGATCTGCTGCACATACCCGTCCTTCATCACCACGATCCTGTCCGCCAGGGTCATGGCCTCCGTCTGATCGTGGGTGACGTAAATGGTGGTGGCGCCGGTTTCCCGGTGGATCTGGGCGATCTCAGACCGCATGGTGACGCGCTGCTTGGCGTCCAGGTTGGAAAGCGGCTCGTCCATGAGGAAAATATTCACCTTGCGGATGATGGCCCGGCCGATGGCCACCCGCTGCCGCTGCCCGCCGGACAGCGCCCGGGGCAGCCGGTCCAGGTAATCCGTCAGGCCCAGGATGCGGGCGGTGTTCTTCACCCGCTCCTCGATCACCTCTTCGTCCACGCCCTGCAGAGTCAGACCGAAGGCGATGTTGTCAAACACCGTCATCTGAGGATAGAGCGCATAGCTCTGGAACACCATGGCGACGCCCCGCTCCCGGGGGCCGATCCCGTTGACCCGGCGGCCTTCCATGAGAAAATCGCCCTTGGAGATATCCTCCAGGCCCGCGATCATGCGCAGCGTGGTGGATTTTCCGCAGCCGGACGGGCCCACGAACACCACAAATTCGCCCTTTTCGATGTCCAGATTGAAATTGTGCACCGCATGGAAACCGTTGGGGTAAATTTTATTGATGTTCTTCAGCTCAATGTACGCCATCCTCCATGCCTCCTTGCCGTTCCGCCCGCCTATTTTGGCTGTGGCATATGGACAAAACGGATCACCTGTGATAGAATGAAGTAACGATCGGAAAGGAGCCGCCGCCATGAACGATATCACATACGCCGGCATGCATTCCCTGATGATGACGGTTTCCCGCCATGCCCACGAAAGCTGGGAATACATTTTGTGCACCTATGGCTCCGGCACCATGATCTTTGACGGGAGCCAGCTGCCCTACCGGCAGGGGGACGTGGTGATCATCCCGCCCATGGTGGCCCACGCCAACACCAGCGAGGAAGGCTTCCGGAACATCCACATCAACATGACGTCCCCGTCCCTGACGCTGAAAAAGCCGGCCCTTGTCACCGACGACAGCAACCATTTCCTCCTGGACGCCTTTACCGCCGTGCATTACCATTACCACTCCGACCGGAAGGAAAAAACGTCCCTGCTGTCCGCCTACGGTAATCTGATCTGCTGCTACCTCACCGCCTACCAGACGGCCCGGCCGCTGACGCGGGTGGTGGAGGAGATCGAAAGCGATATCATCAGCCACTGCGCGGACTGCGATTACCGGCTGGACGAATTCCTGCGGGCGCAGCCCTTCAGCTACGATTATCTGCGCAAGCTCTTCCAGAAGGAATTGGGCATGACCCCCCATAAATACCTGACCACCCGGCGGCTGCAGTCCGCGGCGGACATGCTGGTGAACGCCGAAATCAACGGCAGCGCCGTCATGGACGTGGCCCGTCAGTGCGGCTTCCGGGATTCGCTGTACTTCTCCAAGATGTTCAAGAAGGAGTTCGGCGTCTCCCCCAGCTACTACGCCCAGCGCAAGCGCCAGGAGGAGGAAAAGGCCCTGAAGGACCCCGGCAGCGTCAAGGTGACGCCCCGGGAGGCATGACCCTGCATTACTCAGGCCGCTGGGCAGCGGCCTTTTTTTTCGCGTCCGACAGGATGTCCCCGCCGACCTTTTTGATCAGCAGCAGCAGCCGGTCCCATCCGGCGGTGAACAGCCCGAAGAGCACGGGGCCCACCGGCAGGGCTTCCTCCCCGCTTCCCGCGCCGAAAGCCGTGTTCAGCACCCCGTAAGTCTGGGCCACCAGGAATACCAGCGCCACGCCGTACAACGCGTTCAGGATCCCGGCGCCCACTTTTTTCCCGGGGAACATCATATACCGGCTGTTGGCCCCCGGCTTCTCCTCCTTCGAGCGGATGTAGATATTCACCGGCAGGTCCCACAGCAGCCCCACGCCCAGCCCCAGGATCAGGATCATATCCAGGCTGGCGATGCCCAGGGAGGAAAGCCCGATCAGCAGGAACCAGCAGGCGACCCCGGCAAACCACGCTTTCACCAGGAAAAAGGCGATCTCCCTGCCCGGATGCAGCCATTTCCGCCGCCGGTATCTGCGCAGTTCCTGTTCGCTGACCTCCGGGGAGTTTTCCGGCGCGGCCTCCGCCAGGTCCTTTACGGCGCGGGTTTTCAGCTGATAATAAGCCGCCGGCACCTTTCTTTCGTCCCGGGCCGGGCCCTTCTTCTCCTTCGCCATTCCGCGTCACTCGTCCGTGATATCGACGGTCCCCATTTCGGCGTTGCCGGCCACCTCCACGGAGGTATTGATCCTGCGGATCGCCTTGCGGTACAGGGGCAGCGTCGCCGCCAAAGCCACGGCCACCGCCACCAGCGCCATGTGCACGATCATGATGGTCCTGGTCTTCATCACGCTGGGGATATCCTCCTGGGAAACCACGCCCTGCGCGAGCTTATCCCGGATGCAGCGCAGGAAATGCAGATCGCACAGCAGCACGATGGCCAGCAGCACGAAGAGAAGCACCAGCATCAGCACGTTTACCTTCCGCCGGTAGGGGAAGGCGTTCAGGCAGCACAGGATGGCCAGGCTGGAAAACAGCATGATGGTGAATCCCGTCAGGCCCATGTTGTTGCCCTGCAGATGGGTGGTGGTGAAGGATACCATCGACAGATTGAACGAATACCACATGAACGCCACCGTCACGGACACCAGGGCGATATTCTGCGGCTTCCGCTTGAGGGAAACGAAGAATTTGCGGATCAGTTCAGGCATTTTTTACCGCTCCTCCTTCCGGATGGCGTTGGTGGTATCCCTGTCAAAGAAATGCTTCCGGGTGAAGGCCAGCTTCACGCCGTCCCCGGGGCGGTAATCCTTCCAGCCCCGCAGCTTGGCGGTGACGTTCACCCGCTGCCCGGCGATATGCCCGTGCACCAGGGTGTTCATCCCCAGATTCTCGTTGGACACCACGTCCACCGGCAGCGTTCCGCCCTCAGCGATATCCTCCGGGCGCACGCCCAGGATGATCTCCTTCCCCCGGTAAGGCGCCAGGACCGCCTGCTCCTCCTCCGTCAGCGGCGCTTCGAAGCCCTGGCCCGTCAACCCGGCCTCCGCCACCCGCACGGGAAAGAAATTCATGGGCGGCAGCCCGATGAACCCGGCCACGAAGGTATTGGCGGGCGTATCGTACAGCTCCATGGGGGTGCCGATCTGCTGCACGTGCCCCATGGACATGCACACGATCCGGTCCGCCAGGGTGAGGGCCTCGGTCTGATCGTGGGTCACATAGAGCATGGTGGCGTCCAGGCGCTTGTGCAGCAGCAGTATCTCCCGCCGGGTGGCGCCCCGCAGCTTGGCGTCCAGATTGGACAGGGGCTCGTCAAACAGGAAAACGCTGGGATTGCGCACGATGGACCGGCCCATGGCCACCCGCTGGCGCTGGCCGCCGGAAAGCTGGCCGGGCTTTTTATTCAGCTGGCTGGTCAGATCCAGGATTTCCGCCGCGGCCAGGACCTTTTTATGGATCACATTTTTGTTTTCTTTCCGCAGCGTCAGGGAAAAGGCCATGTTTTCATACACCGTCATATGGCCGTACAGGGCGTAATTCTGAAACACCATGGCCATGTCCCGGTCCTTGGCGGGGGTCTGGGTGATGTCCCGGCCGTTCAGGAGCAGCCGGCCCCGGGAAATATCCTCCAGACCGGCCACCATCCGCAGCGTGGTGGATTTCCCGCACCCGGAAGGCCCCACCAGCACGATCAGCTCGCCGTCCTGCACGTCCATGTTGAAATCGTAGACGGCCTGCACGTTGTTGTCGTATATTTTATCCAGATGCTGCAGCGAAAGCTCTGCCATGCGCTTCCCTCCTTACGCCTTCTGCAGGCCAAGGCCGGCCTTGTGCGCCGCCAGCACCCTGCTTCTGTACAGGTTGATGACCGCGCCGGCCAGCAGGCAGGCCGCGGACAGCGACAGATAGGCCACCACCCGGACGTACTGGGAAAGCAGCTCTTTCGTTGTTTCCTCGGTGACCACGACGCCGTTCGCCTCGGTGACCACCGTTTTTACCAGGATCAGCGCGGGGCCCTCGATCTCCGGATTGGCGCGCATCCTGGCGGGATAGATGAAGATCCGCGCGATCTGGCCCGCCGCCAGCAGGATCAGCAGGACGGAATATCCGGGCTTATAATTCTTGGTGCCCTCGCTGGCCAGGAACGCCGAAAGCATGAACACCAGGTTGTAAATGATGGAAATGCCCATCCAGTACGTATAATACGCGGAATGATTGACTTTATAGATACTGACAAAGAACAGCACGTTGAATGCGATGCCTGCCAGCGCCAGCCGGGAAGACAGGGTATTTTTGGTGAACCGCATCCGGTCCGTCCGGATGATGCCGTCCTCGCTCATGGTGCCACCGCCCTTTCCCCTGCGAGCGCTTGTTTTTCGCACTTCATCAGGCTGATCTTCCAGAGTGCATTCACGATCAGCAGCACCCCTGCCAGCAGCAGGAGGCCGAACACGAAGTAATGTACGTCGAACCAGAACGTGGAATCGGTATAAACGCTGATGCCGCCGTTGCGGGCGTTCCTGTCGGCCCATTCCTTCACGGTCTGGAAGTCAATGAGGCCGTCGGCCAGGTAACGCGCCTTGAAATCGGAAATCTTCAGATGCATGAGCACCACCGCGGCGATATCTGCATAGGCGTTGACGCCGGAAGCGATGTAATTGCCCACGTAGTATTTTCTGCGCACATGGGTATTGGTCAGAAGAAGGGTCAACGAAAGCAGGATCAGCCCGATCCCCACCCGGATCAGACTGCGGTTGAACAGATCCATATCCGTCAGGAACTGATTGATCCCGTCCGTTTTATAGGATTCACGCAGCATGTAAATCATGTCGTAAACATCGGTCATATAGCCCAATGCGTAGACGAACACCAGCGCGCTGGCGCATATGACCAGGATGCACAGGGCCCTTTGCAGGACCATTTGCTTTCTGTACATGAATTCCGATCCCTTCCTCACTTGGAATCTTCCGCCGTCCCGCCGGCACAAAAACCGGCGGGACGGCGGAAGCAGGCTGATCAGATCAGCGCTTTGGGCAAACGGTTACAGGGAATTGTAATACTCCACCAGGCGCTGCCACTGGGCGTTCCGGACCTCCAGATACAGATCGCCGAACCAATCCATCGTGACCTTTTCGGCCGCTTCTTCCGCGGTGCCTTCCAGGCCGCCGGCGATCACGTTGACGAACACGTTCTGGCCGCCCTTGCCGGAGCCGAAGGAGCCGCTCAGATCGCTGAATTCGCTCAGCTCCTGGGCTTCCTTTTCAGTGGTGGGCAGCACGGTGGGCACGGAGGTGTACCAGGGATTCTCGGTCAGGGCCAGTTCGGGATGCTTGATGGTGCCCAGGCCGATGGCGGTGGAGATGCGGCCGGCGCCTTCCTTGCCGATCTCATGGGTGCACTGGTACTCGAAGGCCTGGCTCTTGACGAAGCTCAGGGTGGAGCCCAGGTACTGGCGGGCGTAGTTGGTGTAGTTGCCGCCGGCCTTGGCCCAGAGTTCCTCGTAGGTGGCGTCCGCGATGACGGGCATTTCCTTGCCGTTGAAGAGGAAGGTGACGTAGCTGCCGTCGTCGTTGGTCTTGATGAAAGCGTCGGGGCCGTAGCTCATGAGGATCTGGCCCTTTTCGGAGTAGGCATAGTCGATCAGCGCCAGGGCCGCGTTCAGCTTATCGGCGTCGTCCCCCACGCCAGCCTTGGAGATGGCCCAGCCGTCGGTCTTGACGGAACGCCAGGATTCGGTGAAGCGCATGTAGACGCCGCCCTCGGTGCCGTCCTGCCACAGGGCCACGGGCACCATGACCGCTATGTACTTTTCACCCTGGTCGTTCTGCAGCTTGGTGGCGTTCATGGCCGTCTGGGTCTGGTTATAGTCGTAGCTCATGAAGCCAGCGTCGTTCTCCAGGTACATGCTGGAGCTGACTTCCTCGCCGTTGACGAACGCGGTGGAGATCAGGCCTTCCTTGGCCATATCGTTCATGCGGGCGACGGCTTCGTAGGAAGCGGCTTCCTGACGGGCGTCGTGCAGATTGCCGTCGGTGCCCACGTAGAGGTAATCCTGGCGGGATTCCATGCCGCGCACGCCGAAAAGATGGCCGGCCAGGCGGAACAGGTCGATCCTGCGCTGGTTGTTGTTGTCTTCACGGGAGAACAGGCCTTCCACGGCGTCGGTGCCGTTCAGGGTGGGGGCGTTGGCCACCACGCAGCGCAGCAGGGCCACCAGCTCGTCGGCGTCCCAGGCGGCGTTCTGGCCGATGAAGAGGTTGGAGCGCTCGGTGCCGTAATATCCGTTGTAGGCCGCGTCGATGTAAGCGCGCAGCATGTTCACCGCGTCCACGCCGCTCATGGGGCCCGCTTCGTTCATCTTGGCCACGATGTTGCCCGCGGCGTCGTAGTCCTTGGCGATGGTTTCCACGGCGGTGCCGTCCAGGGTGACCACGTCGATTTCCACTTTGCCTTCGGTGGGCATGTAGGGCTGATACACCGCGGCGGCGGTGGTGCCGCAGCTCTCGGCGGTGAATTCGCCTTCGCCGTCCAGAAGCTTCACCACCCAGTCGGCGCGCATCAGGGGCATACGCTCGATGTCGTTGACGCCGTCGAAGTAGGGGCTGAAGTAGATGGCGCCGGTATCGGTGTCGCCGGTGATGGACAGGCGCACGATGGGATTGGCGTCCAGATAAGCCTTGAAGTTGGGCAGCTGGTCCATGTATTCGGCCAGGTTCACCAGCTTGCCGGCTGCGCCGTTTTCAGACAGGGTCGCCGCGGTGCCGCTGACCATGTCCACTTCACCCAGCTGGTCCTTCCAGTAATCGAATTCCTTGGTGGTGTTGTTGCCCTGGTACTTGCTTTCGAACTTCACGCCCAGGATCTCCTGCAGCGCCACCCAGGTGGGCTTCAGGCTGCCGGCGGTATAGGTCTTGCCGTCCGCCAGCGTCACGCCTTCGCCGGCGACTTCCGCGTCGAAGGTGATGCCCGTCTTGGCGGAGTTGTAGCCGGTGGCCATGCGCAGCACGGTCTCGGCGGACGCGCCGGCCGCGATGCTCAGCGCCAGGACCAGCGCCAGAGCCAGAGTCAGGAACTTTTTCATGTGGTTTCCTCCTTTGGTTGATGTTTTTTATTCCTTCACACCGCCGGCGTTTGCGCCTTTGGCGAAGTACTTCTGAATGAAGGGGTAAATGATCAGGATGGGAATGATGGAGCAGACGATCAGGGCGTAGATCACCGAGTCGATGGCGTAGGCTTCCTGCCAGTAATTCCGGAATTCGGAATCGTACACGTAATCGTCCAGCTTTTCGCGGATATAGACCTGCAGGGGCTGTTCCCATTTGTTGGGCACCATCTGCTTGGCCCAGAAGTAGCCGTTCCAGCGGGAAATGGCGAAGAACAGCGTCACGGTGGCGATGGTGGATTTGCTCATGGGGATGAACACCTGCCGCAGCACCTGCATTTCCGTGGCCCCGTCCACGATGGCGGCCTCCTCGATCTCCCCGGGCACGTTTTCAAAGGCGTTGCGCAGCAGGATGATATTCATGGCCGCCATGCCCATGGCGATGACCACCATCCATTTATCGTCCATGATCCCCGCGGCGTGGAATACGTTCTTCGTGGCGATGTAATTCAGCCGCTGGGGCACGATGCCGGCGGAGAACCACATGGTGAACACCAGGAAGAAATTCAGGAATTTCCGGAACAGAAGCCGTTTCTTGCTCAGGGCGTAGGCGCCCAGGATGGAAACGATCAGGGAAAACGCCGTGCCGTAGATGGTGAGGAACAGGGTGTTGGAATAGGCGTTCCAGAAGGTATCCTGCGAGAACATCCAGATGAAAGCGTCAAACTGCAGCCCCTTGGGCAGCAGCACCACCTCGTTGTAATCCACCGCGTGCTTGCCGCTGACCGCGGCGGACACCGCGTACAGGAACGGATACAGGCAGCACAGGGCGAACACCGTCAAAAGCACGTAGCTGATGATCCTGAAAATCAGTTCGGAGATTTCCAACCGTCTTTTCATGGCCTCTCTCCTCCCCTCAGTACAGCGACACGTTGGACGCCTTGCGGGCGATGGTATTGGCCCCGATCACCAGCAGCATGCCCACCACGTTGTTCATCATTTCCGCGGCGGCCGCGATGCCGGGCAGGCCTTTGCTGCCTTCGCCGGCCCGGTTGGTCTGCCAGGCGAAGGTGGACACCACCTGGGCGGTGGTCAGCACGTCGCCTTCCTTGGACAGGTCGTTGGTCAGCAGGATCACCTTTTCATACCCCACGGACAGCATATGGCCGATGCGGGTGATCAGCATGATCACGATGGTGGACAGGATGCTGGGCAGCACCACGTAGCGCATCTGCGCCCATTTTCCCGCGCCGTCGATCTGGGCGGCTTCGTAGCTGGTGGGCGAAATGGCGATGATGGCGGCGAAGAACACGATGCTGTCGTACCCCGCCGTTTCCCAGATGCCGCTGACCTGGTAAATCGCCCGGAAATAGCGGGAGCTGCGGAGCAATCCCGCGTCCGCCACCTCCTGGGAGATCAGGCCCAGGCGCGTCAGCAGCTGGGACACCACGCCCGGCGGCGCCGTCATCATGCTGGTGGTGATGGCGCCGCGCACCAGCATGACCACCAGGGAGGTCATGATGACCGTGGACATGAACTTGGGCAGGTAGGTGAGCACCTGCAGGATGCTGCGCACGCCGTTGGAGCGGATTTCATTGAAAAACAGGGCCAGGAGGATGGGCACTGGGAAGCCGAACAGCAGCCCGTAAAAGCTGAGCAGGAACGTGTTGCGCAGGGCGGCCCAGAAATCCTGGGAAAGCGTGGCGAATTTGCCCGTGCCCATCAGCAGGGCGCGGAAATTGGCAAAGCCCTTCCAGGCCCATTCGGCCACCGGCACCGCGTCGCTGCCGTCCACCTTGAAGGAGCGCAGCAGCTCGTACATGGGAAGATACCGCCAGAGGAAAAACACCAGCAGCATGGGCACCAGCATCAGATACAGCCGCCAGTCCTTCACCACGGTGCGGCCCACATGCAGCCAGTAGTGCTTTTCCACGTCGTCGCGGACCGCCTGCTCCGGGTCCTCCCGCCATACGCCGGCTTTCTTGTCAAAGACCAGATAATCCGTACCTTTGACCGTCATTGGGATCCCCCTTCTTCTTCAGCTTCCTCACGGGCAAATTGCTGCCGCATGCGTTTCAGATAATGCCCCTGATCCTCGAACAGGCCGTCGATGCGCCGCGCGATCCACAGGACCACCAGGGTAAAGAGCATGGTGACGGCTTCCGGAGCAAAAAACATCGTCAGCGCATCCGCCCGGCCCGTCAGCGCCAGGCACACCGCCGCGCGCCCGGCCTGCATCCCCAGCAGCACCGCCGCCCCGAAGAGCAGCGTGCGCCACACGCTTTGGCGGATGCTTTCCGGGCCCATTTTTTCCCGCAGCGCCAGGGCGAGGAGCGCCCCCAGATTGCCCACGCAGTAAACGGCCAGAAACCTGCCCTCCGCCATGCCGGCGGCCAGGCACGTGACCGCGCCCCCCAGAACAGCGTGGAGGGCGGCCCAGACGCCCCAGCGCATCATCACGATGGCGGTGATCACCGCCGTCACGGACACCAGATACGCCTCTCCCGGGAACCAGCGGATCCCCGCCGTCACCACCAGGCTTTCAAACGCCGCCAGCATCACCGCAAACAGGGTCAGATCGATCAAACGGTATTGCTGATGGGTCCTTTGTTCCTTCAAAAGCGCACCTCCCGGCAGATGCGGATCATCCGTTTCTTCACTGCTTGTCTCGTCTATTTTATTATAGCCTGCCTGATCCGGATCGTACATGTCAAAAATCATTTGCATGATGGACGAAACAGACAACTTTTAGGCGGCTCCCCGATCCCCGGGGCGCCGCCGGCGCCTGAGATGCGCCGCGCAGTTATTCATTCAGCTGCTTTTTCCTTATTATTATACACAATGCGTTTTTGCTTTGTCAACACGCATTTTCCTCCGCTTTCCGCGGCTTTTTCCACAAAAAAAGAGGCCCCTTCGCCATATTTCTCATATTCCGATCCCCCGCGTCCTTCATGTTCTCATCCTTGCATTATTCAGGATCCACGCCCGCCGTCTTTTCAGCGCTTCAGCTTTCAGCAGAGCTTTGGGGCGGTTGACTTTTCGCACCGCAGCTTATATAATTTTCGAGGAAACGCTTGACGGGAGGCGCTCAAGATGAAGAAGTATTTATTTCTTCTGTTTGCACTGTTTCTCATGTCCCTGGCTTCCTTCGCCCCGGCGGAAACAGCCACGGTGCGGTTCAAAGGGCTGACCGTACCGGTGGACGCGGAGGAGATCGACCTGGGCAGAGTGGTTGTGGAGGTTGGCGAGGATCAGAAGTTTTTCCGTTTTCTGGAGTCTCTGCCCAACCTGAAAAAAGTAAATATGTTTCATACCACCCTGATCCGGAGGCGCATCACCCAGTATGCGACGAATTTTCCCAATATTGAATTCGGCTGGACCATGACTTTCAACTATCATGTTGTGCGCACCGATGCCACCGCCTTTTCCACCCGCCACGGCTCCAATTCCGAGCGGCATACGGAGGAGGATTTTTCCATCCTGAAATACTGCAAAAACCTTCAGGCGCTGGACATTGGCCATAACGCGGTGAAGGATCTTTCCTTCCTCGAAGACCTTCCCCATTTAAAAGTACTGATCCTGGTAGACAATCAATTCACGGACATTACCCCTTTGGCAGAGCTGAAAGAACTGCAGTATCTGGAGCTGTTTTACAATCATGTGGAGGATGTTTCCGCCCTGGCCGGCTTGAACAGCCTTGTCGATCTGAACATCTGCTATAACCGCATTCCAGACTTGCACCCGCTGCTGGGGCTGACCAACCTCAGGCGGCTGTGGATTTACAACAGCAACGATTACAATCCCGAGCATAAACTGGACGAAACCATGCTGGCCCAGCTGAGTCAAGCTCTGCCGGATACCTATATCGACTCGGTTTCTTCCTCCGTGGAAGGCGGCTGGCGAGAGCATCCCCACTTTTATACCATCCAGCGGATATTCGCAAAAGACGGCCAGTACGAACCCTTTGAGGATGTTGCGCCCTCCGGCCCGGAGCAATAACGCCGTCTGATGCTCAGGATTTCGTCGGGGATCTGTCGGCTTGATCGGCATTTCGTTCCAGGTAATGCGGAAAACCACCGGGCGGCGAAGACCGCCCTTTTCGTTTGGCGTGAACGGCGTTTTCGCCCGGCACGCCGCGGCCTTTTTTCAAAAACGGCTTGTTTCGCCCATGCGTCTTATGGTATAATTTTTTTGTTCGCATGCGGGCGCCCGCCCGGAAATCATTTTTGCCAAAGAAAGGTGCGTTCCTCCGATGAAAGGCAATACCCTGCGCTGGTGCCTGGCCGTGCTGATGCTGCTGGCCATGGCCCTGTTCCTCTCCTCCCCCGCCGTGGCGGAGGTCACGCCCCTGGGCATGGATCTCAAGGTGCATGGCGTGCCGCCCCGGGAAAGCGGCTGGCTGTCCGATACGGAGTATCAGGATGAATCCATCCATATTGTGATGGATTCCGAAAAGCGCAAGCCCCCATCCAGCGAATCCCAGGTGATGTGCCGCTGGGTGGTGATCGATATTGCCGATCCGTCCCAGCTGCGCACCACCATGAGCAACGAAAGCTACGACGATGTGACCCTGGAGCGTCCCTGGGAAATGGCTCAGCGGGTCAACGCCGTGGTGGCGTGCAACAGCGATTTCATCAAGTTTTCCTATAACGTGGGGTTCGTGGTGCGCCAGGGCGTGTTTTACCGGGACGCCCTGGACGGGAACCGGGACGTGCTGATCATCGACGACAACGGCGATTTTGACGCCGTGCCCAAGGCCACCAGCGAGGATATGGCCGCCAAGCGGCAGGAAATCGAAAACGACGGGCGGCAGATCGTGAACGCGTTCTGCTTCGGCCCGGTGCTGGTGCGGAACGGGGAAGCCCAGGAGCTGGCGCTGAACAAATTTGAAAAGGACCAGGTGGAAGGCCACCTGCCCACCCAGCGCATCGCCATCTGCCAGCTGGATACCCTCAAATACGCCATCGTGGAAGTCGACGGCGGCGTGGTGGACGGCAGCGGCATGAACGGCATGAACCTCAAGGAGCTGACCAAGTTTATCCTGCTCCTGTTCCCCGACTGCAAGCTGGCCTACAACCTGGACGGCGGCGGCAGCGCCCACCTGATGCTGCGGGGCAAGCCCGTGCACCGCACCCCCGGCAGCCGGCATATTTCCGATCTGATCTATTTCGCTTCCGCAGCTTCGGAGGATTGACGCCATGGCAGGGCCTTTCCATCTTTACGGTCTGTGCACGGCGGCCGCCGCGCTGCTGGCGCTGGGGCTGATGCAGTTCACGCGGAAAAAATACGGCCTGGGCAGCGAGGCCGTCAGCTGGTTTGCGGTGCTGTGCGTGCCCCTGGGGGTGTTCTTCGCCCGGCTGGGCTATTTCCTGGCGCGGCTCAATTATTTCCGGGAAAAGGGGCTGCTGCATTTTTTCCGTTTTGATCTGGGCGGATATGTGCTCTACGGCGCGCTGCTGGGCGTGCTGCTGGCCGCATGCCTCTCCGCCCGGATCACCCGCACGCCCGTGCGCCGCGTGCTGGATGGCGCGGCGGGGCCGGGGATGATCGCGGTGTGCTGCTGCCGGATGGCCGAAAGCCTGGTGCGGCTGGGCTACGGCATGAGCATTTCCGAATGGTTCGGCGATCCCATCCTTCTGGAATTGGACCCCTCCACCCGCCTTCCCAGCTCCTTTGCTTGGGCCGATCCCTCCCCCCTGTTCCGCTTCCCCCTGGCCTGCCAGCCCAAAGGCAGCGAATGGTATTTCGCCGTTTTCTTCTGGGAAGCACTGGCAGCGCTGATCATCGCTCTGATCGTGCTGCTGATGAAGCGCCGGGCCGAAGGCGGGCACGCCGCCCTGGCGGTGCTGCTGTACGCCGCCTGCCAGATCCTGATGGAGAGCATGCGCAAGGACGCCGTGCTCACCTGGGGGTTCGTGAAGGTCAGCCAGCTGCTCAGCGCCATCGCCATCGGCGCGGTGATGCTGATCTGCTGCATCCGCCTGCCGCGGGCGGAGAAAAAACGCGGCCGCATCGCCGCGGTTTGGGCGTCGGTGCTCCTGCTGCTGGGCGTGGTGATCGCCCTGGAATTCGCCCTGGACGAAAAGATCGCCTTCCTCGCCTGGATGCACATGGACCTGTGCTACCTGGGCATCGGCCTTTGCTGCCTGGGCATCATCCTCACCGTGCGCCCCCTCTGGAAGCGGGCGTTTCCGAAAAAACAGTAAAAAACGAGGCGCCGTTTTGCCAGCGCCTCCGGGACGGCAGGAACTTCTGCCGTCCATTTTTTATGTTTCCGCCACGTCCCGCAAATACGCGGCAAACTCGTCCGTGAGCCCCAGATCCCACAGCAGGGAGCAGGACATATACTTGTCCCGCGCGTCCCGGGCGCCGATGAAGGCGTTTACCGTATCCTCCAGGGAAACGCCGATCTGGGAAGGCTTCACGGGCATGCCCGCCCGCTCCATCAGCCCCCGCAGCGCCCGATAGTCCGGCAGCTCCTCCCGGATGGCTTGCTGGATCCCGTCCCAGTTGGCGATGATTTTTTCCAGCCTTTCTTCATGGGCCGTCCGGTCGTTTTTCCGGGCAGTCCTCTCCATTTCGATGATCTCCGGCGCGGTTCTGCCGAAGATGCGGCGGATCTGCGACTGCCATTTTTCTTCGGTCATTTCCCGCCAGTAGCGGTCCGCCTGCGCCCGGTCCGGCATGACGGTGCGTATTTTTTCATACAGTTTCAGCGTCAGCACCGTGCCGATGCCCACCTGGATGCCGTGGAGATCGTAGGGCAGTCCCCGCTCCAGCGCCATCATTTCCCACATGTGGGAAAAATAGTGTTCCAGGCCGGAGGCGGGGCGGGAAATCTCCGCGTAGGCCATGGCGATGCCGCTGATCACCAGCCCCTCGGCGATGGCCTGAACGGCTTTGGGGTCCCGGCCGGGCACGCCCTCCGCCGCGTCCATCACCTTTTTCAGCGCGCTGCGCATCAGCTTCGCCACATGTTCGCAGTAGTACTCCCCCGTCACCAGATGGCTCATGCGCCATTCGCACAGGGCGATGTATTTGGCCGCCATGTCCCCCAGCCCGGCCTGCAGCATCCGCATGGGGGCCCGGGCCAGCACGTCCGTATCCAGCAGTATCCCCTGCGGAGCGCGGCTGAACAGGGTCATTTTCACGTGATTGATCTCCATGGCGGAGGCGTTGGAGGCGTAGCCGTCCATGGACGGGGCGGTGCCGATGACGGCGTTCTTTTTGCTCAGCGCGTTGGCCAGCACCTTGCAGATATCGTTGACCACCCCGCTGCCCACCCCCAGGATCAGATCGCAGGCGGGATCGAGGTGCATCAGCGCGCTGCCCACCTCCCATTCCGCCGGGGCGATCTTCTGCCCCGCACAGGGGATGATATACGCCTGATGCCCGATCCCGGCGTCCTTGAGCAACGCGCACACCCGCTGCCCGGCGGCCTCCCAGGTATTTCCGTCGCACACCACGAAGGGCCTTTCGCACCCCAGGGCGCGCACCATCTCCGGCGCGGCGGACAGCGCGCCCGGGCCGATCCGCAGATAATCCAGCGCGCAGACGTGACGCTTCCCGCATTCGCAGGCAAAGCCCTCCCGGCGCGTCAGCGTTTCCAGGGACATCCTATCAAAAGCCGGCATCTCCCTATCCTCCCGTTCTCTTGCTGAGGAAATTTTACCGTACTTTTCCCCTCCGCGTCAAGAAAAACCGGATCCTGCGCATTTTGCGGCAACAATTGTGGAAAAATTGCGGAATTTGTTCCCCCATTTCCTTGCATTTTCCGGCATTTTCAGCTACAATAAATACAAGTACGCATACCCCACAAATCCAAGAAGGAGACATCGCTATGAAATACCTGCTTGGCGTAGATCTTGGCACCTCCGGCACCAAAACGGTCCTGTTCGACCTGCGGGGCAATTCCGTCGCCTCCGCCTCCGTGGAATACCCGCTGTATCAGCCCAAAAACGGCTGGGCGGAGCAGGAGCCGGAGGATTGGTGGCAGGCCGCGGTGACCACCATCCGCACGGTAATTGAAAAAAGCGGCGTGGACGCCGGGGACATCGCCGGCCTCTCCCTTTCCGGCCAGATGCACGGCCTGGTGCTCACGGACGACCGGGGCGAGGCCCTGGGCCGGTCCATCATCTGGTGCGATAACCGCACCATCGAGGAATGCGATGAATTCACCCGCCTGGTGGGCGGCCGGGAGCATCTGATCCAGATCGCCGCCAACCCCGCCCTCACGGGCTTCACCGCCGGCAAGGTGCTCTGGGTGCGCCGGCATCAGCCGGAGATCTGGGCGAAGGCCCGGCACATCCAGCTGCCCAAGGATTACGTGCGGCTCAAGCTCACCGGCGAATACTTCATGGAAATGAGCGACGCTTCCGGCACCAACCTGCTGGACGTGCCCAATCGCTGCTGGAGCCGGGAAATCTGCGAAAAGACCGGCATTGACATGAACATGCTGCCGCCGCTGGTGGAAAGCTGCGACGTGGCGGGCCATATCACCGAGGAAGCGGCGCGGCTCACCGGCCTCAAGGCCGGGATGCCCGTAGCCGCCGGCGCGGGAGACAATATGGCCGCCGCCATTGGCACCGGCGTGGTGCGGGAAGGCAAGGCCTTCACCACCATCGGCACCTCCGGCGTCATCTTCGCCCATTCCGACACCGTTCAGATCGACCCCGCCGGCCGGGTGCACACCTTCTGCGCCGCGGTGCCGGGCGGCTATGTGGTCATGGGCGTGGGCCTGGCCGCGGGCCTCAGCCTCAAATGGTGCCGGGACACCTTCTTCCAGGCGGAAATCCAGGTGGCCCGGGACATGGGCACCGATTCCTACGTTTTGATGAACCAGGAGGCCGACAAGAGCCCCATCGGCGCCAACCGGCTGATCTACTTGCCCTACCTCATGGGCGAGCGCAGCCCCATCCTGGACCCGGAATCCCGGGGCGCGTTCATCGGGCTTTCCGCCATGCACACCCGGCAGGACATCGTCCGCAGCGTGATGGAGGGCGTGATGTACTCCCAGTGGCATAACCTGAACGTGCTGCGCGGCATGCACGTGGCCCCCGAAGCGATGCTGGCCTGCGGCGGCGGCGCTAAATCCCCCTTCTGGCGGCAGATGATGGCGGACATGTACGATATGCCCGTCTCCATCCTGCAGAACACCGAAGGCCCCGCCCTGGGCGCCGCCATCCTAGCGGGCGTGGGCGCGGGCGTGTACAAGGACGTGCCCACCGCCTGCGACGAGATCCTCAAGGAATCGGATCAGCTGCTGCCCGACAAGAAGCGCCACGCGGCCTACGAAGCGTACTTCGATCTGTACCAGAAGCTGTACCCCGCGCTGAAGGAATCCTTCCACGCGCTGGCGAAGCTCTCATAAACCGAACGCAAAAGGGAAAGGAGAAAACCATATGCAGATCATCCCCGTCACCGACAAATCCTTCGCTCCCTACGGCCGCATCGTGGAAGGGTACGCCGTTGAGGGCGTGCTCAAGGCCCTGGAGGAAACCACTCCCTGCCCCGAGGGCGTGGTGTATTTCCCCAAGGTGGATACCCTCCACGCCGCGGAGGGGGCGGAGGCCCTGGGCGAAGCCCTTTTCGGCGGCATGCCCTTCCAGCTGGGCTGCTGCAACGGCCATAATACGAAGCTGAACTGCCTGGAATACCACCGGGACAGCGAATTCAACCTGGGCACGCAGGATTTCATCCTCCTGCTGGCGAAAATGGACGATATCGTGGACGACGTGCTGGACACCGCGAAGGTGAAGGCGTTCTTCGTGCCCAAGGGCGTGCTGGTGGAGGTGTACGCCACCACGCTGCACTACGCCCCCTGCCACAATGAAGCGGACAAGGGCTTCCGGGTGCTGGTGGGGCTGCCCCTGAACACCAATACCGATTACCGCCCCGGCACGGGCAAAACGTGCTGGACAAATCCCTTTGGGCGCGGAACAAGTGGCTGCTGGCCCATCCGGATTCCTCCGAGGCCAAGGACGGCGCGTATGTGGGACTCAAAGGCGTGAACATCGACATCAGGAACGATGTGCCTTTTCGTCAATAAAAGCAACCAAGGAACAGATTAAGGGAGGAGAAAGACTATGCAGAACATTCCCCAGGTCAAGCTCGGTATCATCGCCGTATCCCGCGACTGTTTCCCCATCGGGCTGTCCATCGCCCGCCGGGAAGCTATCAAAAAGGCCTACAAAGGCGAAATGTATGAATGCCCCGTCACCGTGGAAAACGAACTGGACATGCTCAAGGCCGTGGCGGACGTGAAGGCCGCCGAGTGCAACGCGCTGGTGGTGTTCCTGGGCAACTTCGGCCCCGAGACCCCTGAAACCCTCATCGCCAAGAACTTTGACGGCCCCTGCATGTTCGTGGCGGCTGCCGAAGGCGACGGCGACCTGATCAACGGCCGCGGCGACGCCTACTGCGGCATGCTGAACTGCTCTTACAACCTGGGCATGCGGCACCTGCAGGGCTACATTCCCGAATATCCCGTGGGCACCGCGGAAGACATCGCCAAAATGATCGGCGATTTCGTGCCCGTGGCCAGGGCCGTCATCGGCTTGAAGAACCTCAAGATCATCACCTTCGGGCCCCGTCCCCAGGATTTCTTCGCCTGCAACGCCCCCATTCAGGGCCTTTACGATCTGGGCGTGGAGATTCAGGAAAACTCGGAGCTGGATCTCTTCGTGGCCTTTCGCGA
>JAFZQK010000069.1 GCA_017620455.1 Clostridia bacterium | reverse complement strand
CGGTTTTCCACGATGTCCAGCAGGCCGATGCCGTTCTTGCCGCCCAGCTCGTTGAGCTTCAGGATGATTTCCTTGGCGCTCATGCTTTCGCCGTTCAGCTTCACCGGCTTGCCCTGCTCAAAATCCAGGGTGATATAGGTGGACGCGTCCGGGGCCTGCAGGGGCGAAACGCCCATTTCCAGGAAGCCGGGCTTTTCGTACTGGGGCTCGTTGCCGGTATCCTCCAGGTCCAGGCCCTCGTGGCTCAGGTGCCACAGGTTCTTGTCCTTGGAGTAATTGGTTTCCCGGTTGATCCGCAGGGGGATGTTGTGGGCTTCGGCGTAGTCGATCTCCTCATCCCGGCTCTTGATGCTCCATTCCCGCCAGGGGGCGATAATGGGCATGCTGGGGGCGAAATGCTTAATGGCCAGCTCGAAGCGCACCTGGTCGTTGCCCTTGCCGGTGCAGCCGTGGCAGATGGCGTCCGCCCCTTCCTTCAGCGCGATCTCCACCAGGCCCTTGGCGATGCAGGGCCGGGCGTGGCTGGTGCCCAGCAGGTAATCCTCGTAAACGGCGCCGGCCTTCATGGTGGGGATGATGAAATCATCCACGTATTCGTCCGTCAGGTCCAGCACATAAAGCTTGCTGGCCCCGGTTTTCAGGGCCTTCTCCTCCAGGCCCTCCAGTTCGTCCGCCTGGCCCACGTTGCCGGAAACGGCGATGACCTCGCAGTTGTTGTAATTCTCCTTCAGCCACGGGATGATGATGGATGTATCCAAGCCGCCCGAGTAGGCCAGCACGACTTTCTTGATGTCTTCCTTCTTCATGGTTGCTTCCCTCCGTGAATGTTTATGCACTGATTATACCGATATTTTCCGCTTTGTCAAGGGGTTTTTGAAAAAATATTCACATATTTTTGCAATTATATACATCCGACGCCCTCGTATGCCGTATCTGGGCGTTTTCCCGCCCGGCAGGCCATCCCGGGCAAAAAAACGGGAAATGCGCGTTTTCCCTTTGACAGACGGGCGGCGGGCGGGTACAATGGAACAGGAAAAAACAACAGGCGGGCGATGGGTATGGAAAAACGGCCGATCCGGGAATTCCTCAGCGCCGGGCCCCTGCTTTTCGACGGGGCCATGGGCACCTATGCCCGCACGGTGGAGGGGTATCCCTCCGGGCCGGTGGAGCGGGCGTGCCTCACCGCGCCGGACAAGGTGCTTCTGATCCACCGGGCGTATCTCCGCGCCGGCTGCCGCGCCATCAAAACGAATACCTTCGCCGGCCACGTGGGCCAGGCCGCCCGGGACCGGGAGGACCAGGCCGCCCTGGTACGCGCCGCCGCGCAGATCGCCCTGAGCGCCGCGGGAGAGGACGCCTACGTGTTCGGGGACATCGGCCCCGCGCCGGAGGAGACATCCCCGGAGGAGGCCTATCTCGCCCTGGCGGACCTTTTGATAGACGCGGGCGTCGGGCACTTCCTGTTTGAAACGCTGCCCTCCTTTTCCGGCATCCCGGCGGCGGCGGCCCACATCCGCTCCCGCCTGCCCGATGCGCTGATCCTGGTTTCCTTCGCGGTGAACCCGGACGGCATCAGCCGGGGCGGCGAAAGCCTGCGGGCGCTGATGTCCGCGGCGGCGGACTGCCCCGATATCGACGGCGCGGGGCTCAACTGCGTCTGCGGCGCCCAGCACATCCGGCAGCTGCTTTCCTCCCTGCCGCCCTTTCCCAAATATCTCTCCGCCATGCCCAACGCCGGCTATCCCCGGGTGCAGGACCGGCGGATCTTCTACGACAGCGACCCGGAATACTACGCCGAGCAGCTGGCCCTGTGCCGGGCCGCCGGCGCATCCATCCTTGGCGGCTGCTGCGGCACCACCCCGGAATACATGCGCAGGGCCGCCGCGCACCTGACGAACGAACTGGAAGCCCCTTCCGCCCCCGCCCAGGGCGCCGCGCCCGCGCAAACGGAGGCGGACAGCCTGATCCTGCGCAAGCTGCGCCGGGGGGAAAAGCCCATCCTGGTGGAATTGGACCCGCCCCGCAGCGCCGATCCGGCCTCCTTCCTTGCGGGAGCGGCGGAGCTGTACCGCGCCGGGGCCGACGCCATCACCGTGGCGGACTGCCCCATCGGCCGGGCCAGCATGGACGCCAGCGTCCTGGCCGCCAAGCTGAAACGGGAATACGGCATCGAGGTGCTGCCCCATATGACCTGCCGGGACCGGAATATCAACGCCACCAAGGCGCTGCTGCTGGCCCTGTCCATGGAAGGGGTGCGCAACGTGCTGGCCGTGACGGGGGACCCGGTGCCCCGGGAGGACAGGGACAACGTAAAGGGCGTGTTCCAGTTCAATTCCCGGGTGCTGACGAAGCTGGTGCGCTCGCTTACGGAACAGGGGGACGTGAAGCCCTTTTTCCTCTGCGCCGCGCTGAACGTGAACGCCCGGAATTTCGAAGCGGAGCTGAAGAAGGCCCGTTTGAAGGAGGAATGCGGCACGGACGCTTTCCTCACCCAGCCCATCCTTTCCCCCCGGGCCGCGGAAAACCTCCGCGCCGCCCGCCGGGCGCTCAAGGGCTTCCTGTTCCCGGGGCTGTTCCCGGTGGTGAGCTATAAAAACGCCCGCTACCTGCAAAGCGAGGTGGCGGGGATGGACGTGGACGGGGAGATCCTGGCCGCCTATCAGGGGCTGGACCGGGCCCAGGGCGAGGAAATGGCCAGAAAGCTGTGCCGCCAGGCCGCCCGGGCGGTCTGGGACGACGCCGACGGCTTTTACGTGATGACGCCCTTTTTGCGGGTGGCGCTGGTCAAGGAGATCCTGGCCGACCTTAAGTCCCTCACCGCGGAAGGCCGGAAAGCGTGACCGCCGTGGCTGAAAGGCTGAATGAAACGCTTATCCGCCGGGCGCTTCGCCTGCCGGAAACGGGCGTGCAGATCCTGGATACCGTGGATTCCACCAACCTGCGCCTGAAAGAAGCCGCCCGGGCGGGGCGCGTTTTTCCGCCCTTCCTGCTGGCCGCAGAGCGGCAGACCGCCGGGCGGGGCCGCCTGGGGCGGCGGTTCGTATCCCCCGCAGGCGGGCTGTACATGAGCCTGCTGCTCCCCTGGCGGCCGGGGGAAAACCCCGGGGCGCTGACGCTGCTTTCCGCGGTGGCCGTATGCCGGGCCATCGAGGAGGAAACCGGGCTGCATCCCCGGATCAAATGGGTCAACGATATTTTCGTGGGCAGCCGCAAGGTCTGCGGCATCCTGGCCGAAGCCGGGGAAGGATGGGCGGTGGCGGGGATCGGCGTGAACCTGCTCTCTCCCCCCGGGGGCTTTCCCCCGGAAGCCGGGGCCGCCGGGGCGCTGGACGTGCCCGCCGATAAAAACCGCCTGGCGGCCCGGATCGCCGCCCTGATCCTGGACGGCTGCGCGCGGCCCGACCCCGAAGGGGTGCTCGCCGCCTACCGGGAAAGGATGTTCCTCACCGGAAAAACGGTGCGCTATACGGAAAAAGGCGCCGAAAAAACGGCGCTGGTGCTGGGCGTATCGGACGACGGAGGGCTGCTGGTGCGGGAGGACGGCGGCGAAAAGGTGCTGCGCAGCGGGGAAGTGACGGTGGGCAGTCAGTCCGTTTCCCGCATGGAATAGCGGCAGCCGCAGTAATCCTGCCGGTACAGGCCGTATTCCTTTGAAAGCTGCAGGGACCGCAGATACCCGTTTTTCTTCTTGAAATCCGCCATGAGGTATCTGACGCCGTATTTTTCCCCCGCCGCTTCCCCGATGCGGTTCAGGGCTTCGGCGTTTTTGTGGGGGCTCACGGACAGGGTGGTGGCGAAGTATTCAAAGCCCCCTTCCCGGGCGCGGCGAGCGGTTTCATTCAGGCGCAGGGCAAAGCAGGAAAGGCACCTTTCCCCGCCCTCGGGGGCGTCGGCCATCCCCGGAGCGAAGGCCTCGAACGCGGCGTTGTCCCAATCGCAGGGCAGAAGCCGCACCTCCCCGGGGATCAGCGTCAGCAGCCTTTTCTGCTCGGACAGCCGATGCAGATACTCTTCCTCCGGCTCGATATTGGGGTTGTAGTAAAGCAGCGTCAGGCGGAAATGCGCCGCCAGCCTTTCCATAACGGCGCTGGAGCAGGGGCCGCAGCAGCTGTGCAGCAGCAGCGTAGGCCGCCGGGCGCCCAGGCGGGCGATCTCCTCCTCCATTTCGGCCTGATAATTCCGCTTCGTCATAAGATGAAATCCTCCATTTTCCTAAAGGAGTGAACGGCACATGCAGGAAACCGTGATCCACAGCTGGGACGAATTGCAGTCCGCCATTTTCCGGGGCGTCTGGGACAAAACCATCATGCGCTATCGGGATAACAGCGTTTACCGCGGCATGGCGGACAAGGACTGGGGCCTGGCCCCGTCCCTGAACCGGATCTGCGCCCACGACCTGACGCTGGAAAAGCAGATGCTGCGTTCCTTCAAAAAATACGGCTACGCGGATCTCCAGTCCGTCACGTCCTTCTGGCAGCTGCTGGCCATGGCCCAGCAGTACGGCCTGCCCACAAGGCTGCTGGACTGGACCTATTCTCCCCTGGTGGCGGCCCATTTCGCCACCGAGGACCAGGAGACCTACGACCGGGACGGGGTGATCTGGTGCGCCCGGATCGACGATATCAACCGCCAGCTGCCGGATCACCTCAAGGAGATGCTGCGGGCCGAGCGGGGCAACATTTTCACCATGGAAATGATGGACCGGGTCGGGGATGGTTTCGACGCGCTGACGCGCATTTCCTCCCATCCCTTCGCCCTGTTTTTCGAGCCCGCCAGCGCCGTGAACCGCATCGCCAACCAGTACGCCCTCTTTTCCGTATGCAGCGATGCTTCCCTTTCCATCGATCAGATCGCCGACGCCGACCGGTGCTTCAGCAAGATCGTCATTCCCGCCCAGGTTAAGCTGGAGATCCGGGACAAACTGGATTACATCAACATTTCCGAGCGCATGATCTACCCCGGGCTGGACGGCATCTGCAAGTGGATCACCCGGCGCTACGCCGCTCTGGGGCCGAAATACAACCGGGCCAGGAACGATTCGGAGGACAAATGACGCATGCTTTCCTTTGAAAACGATTATTCCGAGGGCGCCCACCCGAAGATCCTTGCGCGGCTGGCGGAAACCAACCTGGAGCAGCAGCCCGGCTACGGCGAAGACGGGTATACCCTGTCCGCCGCCGGCAAGATCCGCGCCGCCTGCGAATGCCCCGGGGCGGATGTGTATTTTCTCACCGGCGGCACCCAAACCAACCGTACCGTGATCAGCGCCCTGCTCCATACCACGGAGGGGGTGGTCTGCGCCGACACGGGCCACATCGCCTGCCACGAGGCCGGGGCCATCGAAAGCACGGGGCACAAGGTGATCCCCCTGCCGGGACGGGACGGCAAGCTGCAGGCGGAGGACCTGCGCGCCCTGCTGCGGCGCTTTTACTCAGATCCCGCCCATGCCCACATGGTCTGGCCCGGCATGGCCTATATCTCCCATCCCACGGAATGGGGCACCCTGTATACCCGTTCGGAGCTGGAAGCCCTGTCCGCCGTATGCCGGGAATACGGCCTGCCCCTGTTCCTGGACGGGGCGCGGCTGGGGTACGCCCTGATGAGCGAAGGGACGGACGTGACGCTGCCCCTGATCGCCCGGGTCTGCGACGCTTTCTCCATCGGCGGCACCAAAGTGGGCGCCCTGTGCGGGGAGGCGGCCGTATTCCCCGGCGGCGCGCCCAAGCGGTTCTTCACCCACGTAAAGCAGTCCGGGGCGCTGCTGGCGAAGGGGCGGCTGCTGGGCGTGCAGTTCGATACGCTGTTCACCGGCGGCCTGTATTTTGAGATCAGCCGCCATGCCGTTCAGCTGGCCCTGCGGATGAAGGAAGGCTTCCTCCGCCGCGGCTATCCCCTGTTCCTGGATTCCCCCACCAATCAGCAGTTCATCGTGCTGGAGGACGGGGAAATGGCGCGTCTCAGCCGCCGGGTGCGTTTCTGCTTCTGGGAAAAGGCGGACGAAACCCATACCGTGGTTCGCTTTGCCGTCAGCTGGGCCGCCACGGAAGAAATGATCGACGGATTGATGCGGATTCTGGATGAAGAAAGGACGCGATAGAAAATGAATTCCCTGATCAAGCTGAGCCCCAAAGTGGAAGCGGCGCTGCGGGAAGGCCGCCCCGTGATCGCCCTGGAGAGCACCATCATCTCCCACGGCATGCCTTACCCCCAGAACGTGGAAACGGCCCTGCGCTGCGAAGATGCCGCCCGGGAATGCGGGGCGGAGCCCGCCACCGTCGCCGTGATCGGCGGCAGGCTGTGCGCCGGGCTCACCGAGGAGGAGATCGACTACCTGGGTCGGGAAGGCCAGAAGGTGACGAAAGCCTCCCGCCGGGATCTGCCCATCCTGGTAGCCCGGAAGGCCGACGGGGCCACCACCGTGGCCGCCACCATGATCGTGGCCGCCCTGGCCGGGATCCGGGTGTTCGCCACCGGCGGCATCGGCGGCGTGCACCGGGGCGCGGAAACCACCATGGATATTTCCGCCGACCTGGAGGAACTGGCCCATACCCCCGTGGCGGTGGTGTGCGCCGGAGCAAAGTCTATCCTGGATCTGGGCCTCACCCTGGAATATCTGGAAACCAAGGGCGTGCCGGTGCTGGGATATCAGACGCAGGAGCTGCCCGCGTTCTACACGCCCCACAGCGGCTTTTCCGTGGATTACCGGGTGGATTCCCCCAAGGAAGCGGCGTCCTTCATCCGCGCCCAGCGGGACATGGGCTATCCCGGCGGCATGCTGATCACCAACCCCATCCCGGAAGAATACGCCATGCCCGCCGACCGGATCAACGCCGCCATCGAGCAGGCCCTGAAGGAAGCTGACGCCCAGGGCGTGAAGGGCAAGAAGATCACCCCCTTCCTGCTGGCCCGGGTGTGCGAGCTGACGGGGGGCGAATCCTTGGCGTCCAATATCCAGCTGGTGCTCAACAACGTGCGCCTGGCCGCCCGGATCGCGGCGGAGCTGGAAAAAGGCTGACGGGAGGGCCCATGGAACAGAAAGCCCTGGAATTCCTTCTGCGCGCCAAGCGCCTGACCTATGCGGGCAAAGGGGCGGAATCGCCCTCCTCCCGCCCCCGGTCCCACGATCTGCAATACGCGGAAGGAGATATGCTCTACATCGACACTTACCTGGGCGGAGAAAGGTTCTCCGGGGAGGAAGCGCTGTGGATCGGGGGCGAGCCCGTGTGGAGCATGAACTATTCGGGCCGGGTGACGGGCGGGCCCTTCAGCGGCGATTTTCTCAAGGAAGCCCTGCTGCGCGTGAACGAAAGCGCGCCCTTCCGCGGCCCCGGGGAATACGCCCGGAACGGATACGTGTACCGCTGCGCCCATACCGGGGATCCCGGCTGGTTCCAGGGCCGGGAAACCATCGCATTGAACGGACAGGAAATATACGAATGTTTCTTTCACGGCGGATCTGTCCGCTGACATGAAGGCAAAGGGGGATACGGAAGATGCTGTTTATCGGGATCTGCGGGGCCAGCGGCTCGGGAAAGACCACCCTGGCCAGGGAACTGGTGCGGGACATGGGCGTGGACAGCGTGGTGCTGAATCAGGACGCCTATTACTTCGATCATCCGGGCATGACCTACGAGGAGCGCGCCCTGCTCAACTACGACGAGCCCGCGGTGTTCGACCACGATCTGCTTTACCGGGACGTATGCGCCCTGATGGAGGGGAAGGAGATCTCCCGCAAAGCCTACGATTTCACCGGGCACTGCCGGGCCGATACGGACGAGATCATCCGCCCCGCCCCGGTGCTGATCCTGGAGGGCATCCACGCGTTCTACGACGCGCGGCTGCGGGATAAAATGTTTCTGAAGCTCTACATCAACGTGGAGCCGGACATCTGCCTGCTGCGCCGCATCACCCGGGACATCAAAAAGCGCGGCCGCCAGATCGACAACATCGCCGCCCAGTACCTGGCCACGGTGAAGCCCATGTACGATCAGTACATCCGCAATTACATCCACTACGCGGACGTGGTGGTGATGAAGGGCGGCAAGGACACCCGCATCGTGCCCATCCTGGCCGGCTACCTGCAGAGCATCCTCCGCTCGGACGATTGACTTTTCCCCCGCCCTGCCTTATAATGCAAACCGGAAAAAACAAAAAAAGGAGGCCCCGCGCCATGCAGCCCTTTATGGACGAGAATTTCCTTCTGTCCACGGAAACGGCCCGCACCCTGTACCACGAGGCGGCCAAGGAAATGCCCATTATTGATTATCACTGCCATCTTTCCCCCGCCGAGATCGCCAAGAACGTCCGATTTGATAATATCACCCACCTGATGCTGGGGGGCGACCACTACAAGTGGCGCGCCATGCTCAGCTGGGGGGTGGAGGAAAGGCTCATCCGCGGCGACGGCGATCCCCGGGAAAAATTCATCGCCTACGCTGACGCCCTTTCCCACGCCATCGGGAACCCCCTCTACCACTGGACGCACCTGGAGCTGCAGCGGGTGTTCGGCATCGACGAGCCGCTGACGAAGGACAACGCCGGGGCGATCTACGATCTGACCGGCGAAATGCTCCAGGGCGACGATTTCCGCGCCCAGGCCCTCATCGACAAATTCAACGTGGATTATCTCTGCACCACCGACGATCCGGTGGACGATCTGCATTACCACCGGGCCATCGCCGAGGAAGACGCCCTGAGCGCCCGGGTGCTGCCCGCTTTCCGGCCGGACAAGGCCATGAATATCGACCGGGCCGGCTTCCCGGAATACATCCGGCAGCTGGCCCAGACCGCGGGCATGGAGATCCGCTCCACCGCCGACGTGCTCACCGCCCTGGAGCGCCGGGTGGAATACTTCCACGCCTGCGGCGCCCGGATCAGCGACCATGCCCTGGACACCGTGCCCTGGGGAGAGCCCAGCTTCAAGCAGGCGGACAAGGCCTTCCAGGCAGCCATGGCCGGGGAGGAAATGAAGCAGAAGCATATCGATTCCTACCGCACGGTGATCCTGGCGGGGCTGGGCGGCATGTACGCCCAGCGGGGCTGGGTGCAGCAGTATCACATCGGCGCCATGCGCAACAACAACACCGCCATGTTCCGCCGCTACGGGCCGGACGTGGGCTTCGATTCCATCATCGACCAGCCCATCGCCCATAATCTTTCCCGCCTGATGGACCTGCAGGACAGCCAGGGCCAGCTGCCCAAAACCATCCTCTACACCCTGAACCCCGCCGCCAACGCCGCCATCGGCACCATGCTGGGCAATTTCCAGCAGGGCGGCGTCCGGGGCAAGATCCAGTACGGCTCCGCCTGGTGGTTCCTGGATCAGCGGGACGGCATGGAGGAGCAGATGCGCACCCTGGCAAACCTGGGGGTGCTGGGTGCCTTCGTGGGCATGCTCACGGACAGCCGCTCCTTCATCAGCTATCCCCGCCACGAATACTTCCGCCGCATCCTGTGCAATCTCATAGGCCGCTGGGTGGAAAACGGCGAATATCCCAACGACATCGAATTCCTCAAGGGCATGGTGCGGGACATCAGCTACAACAACGCCAAAGCGTATTTCGGTATCTGAGCCAGATACGGCAGGCCGCCGGGCTTTCGCCCCGCGGCCTGTTTTTTTCGGATTCAATGGAAGCGGGCCCCGCCGGAATAAACATGCAGCGGGAAATGATCGCAAAAAGAAAACCTGCCGCGAGGGGCGCAGCAGGCTTCCAAGGATAAAATAAAGCCGCAGGCGGCGTCCTGGCCGAGGGGGCAGCCGTCAACGCAGCGCCTGCGAACGCCTTGGCATAAAAGGACAATTACATCTTATTGCGTCATTGTGTCATTTTTGTGTCACTGATAGGTCAAAAATTATGTATTGCGGTGCATAATCATACGCTGCCGGCCCGAGGCTGCTGTCCCTCGGATTTTTGTTAGCACTCTTTTTCGCTGAGTGCTAATTTTCTGTTGCATTTTCTCCCGCCGCATGCTATAATAGCATCCGGCGGGGCGGGCGCGTCCCGCCGGACCACGAGAAAACAGGAGGCAGACACACCATGGAAACCAAGGGCAATATTTCCATCCATGCCCAAAACATCATGCCGGTGATCAAGCGCTGGCTGTATTCCGACAAGGACATTTTCATCCGCGAGATGGTCAGCAACGGCTGCGACGCCATCACCAAGTATAAAATGCTCAAGGGCGAAACGGACGAGGACCTGCGCGTCACCGTCACCGTGGACAAGGAAGCGGGCGAGCTTCGCTTCACCGACAACGGCATCGGCATGACCGCTGAGGAAGTGGAAAAATATATCAACCAGGTGGCCTTTTCCAGCGCCGAGGAATTCCTCAAGAATTATACCGGCGAGGACAAGGGCGGCATCATCGGCCATTTCGGCCTGGGCTTCTATTCCGCCTTCATGGCCGCCGACAAGGTGACCATCGACACCCTGTCCTGCCAGGAGGGCGCCGCCCCCGTCATCTGGGAAAGCGAGGACGGGATGGCCTTCTCCATGCACGACGGCGGCCGCGCCCAGCGCGGCACCACCGTGGTGCTGCACATCATGGACGAAGAAAAGGAATTCCTGGACGGCTACCGGGTGCGGGAGGTGCTGGACAGGTACTGCGGGTACATGAGCGTGCCCATCTACCTGGAAGACCTGGGCGAGGAAAAGCCCCCCAAGGAGGACGGCGAGGCCACCGGCACCGAGGAGGAGGAAAAGGCGAAGGCGGCCAAGCCCCTGAACGACACCCATCCCCTCTGGCTCAAGGCCCCCAAGGACTGCACCGAGGAAGAATACAAGGAAACCTACCGCAAGCTGTTCCACACCTTTGAGGAGCCCCTGTTCTGGGTGCATCTGAACGTGGATTACCCCTTCAACCTCAAGGGCATCCTCTATTTCCCCCGGATCAAGAAGGATTTCGGCGGCCAGGAAGGGGAAATCAAGCTGTTCAACCGCCAGGTGTTCGTGGCGGACAACATCAAGGAAGTGATCCCCGAGTTCCTGATGCTCCTCAAGGGCGTCATCGACTGCCCGGACCTGCCCCTGAACGTTTCCCGGTCCTTCCTGCAGAACGACGGGTACGTGAAGAAGCTCTCCGCCCACATCACCAAGAAGGTGGCGGACAAGCTCAACGGCCTGTTCAGCACCGAGCGCAAGCAATATGAAACCTATTGGGACGATATTCACCCCTTCGTGAAATACGGCTGCGTCCGGGACGCCAAGTTCTTCGACATGGTGAAGGGCAGCCTGCTGCTCAAAACCACCGCCGGCGAATACCTGACGCTGGAGGAATACGCCTCCCGCAACGAGGGCAAGGCCGATAAAAAGGTCTATTACACCACCGAGGCCAGCCGCCAGGCGGCCGCCGTGGCCCTCTATACCGACAAGGGCATCGACGTGGCCGTGATGGACACCCTGATCGACATGAACTTCATGAGCTTCATGGAGTTCGGCGGCGGGGAAAAGGGCGTGCAGTTTGTCCGGGTGGACGCGGACGTCAGCGGCCTCACCGAGGAAAGCGACGAAGGCAAGGACATCGACCAGGCCCAGATGGAAAAGCTGTTCCGGAACTCCCTGGAAAATCAGGAACTCGCCGTGAAGATCGAGGCCCTCAGCGACCGCGCCCTGCCCGTGATGCTCACCGAGGACGAGCAGATCCGCCGCTACAAGGAAATGAGCGCCGTGTACGGCCAGGCCTTCGATTTCCCCAGCAAGTACACCCTGATCCTCAACCGCCTCTGCCCCACCGTCCGCGCCCTGGCCGCCATGGAGGACGAGGACACCGCCAGGCTGCTGTGCAAACAGCTCTTCGACGTGGCCCGGCTTTCCTCCCGGCCCCTGGAAGCCGCCGACCTGAAGGAATTCATCGCCCGCAGCAACGAGCTGATTGCAAAGCTGGCGGAAAAGGCGTAAGATTAAAATGGGAGAATGGGCGGGGAACCGTTTCCGCGTCAAAAGCGGTTCCCCCGCGCCCCCTCCGAAAACCCCTTCCGGACAAAGGGACAGCTTCCGCGTGATGCGCCTCGTCTTACGCCGGCGCGGCTGTCAGCCGCCCGCGTATCATCAACGCACCGTCAATCTTGCCAAAAGGAGAGAACAAAGTGAGCGAAGAATGCACCCATGACTGCTCCAGCTGCAGCCTGAACTGCCCCAGCAAGGAAAAACAGAGTCTGCTGGAAAAGCCCCACGCGGGCACGAACATCAAAAAGGTCGTCGCCGTGATGAGCGGCAAGGGCGGCGTGGGCAAATCCATGGTGACGGCCATGCTGGCCGTGCTGGCTCAGCGGGCGGGCTATAAAACCGCCGTGCTGGACGCCGACGTCACCGGCCCATCCATCCCCAAGGCCTTCGGCATCCAGGAAAAGGCCATGGGCAACAGCGAGGGCATCCTGCCCGTGGTCAGCAAAACGGGCATCAAAATGATGAGCGTCAACCTGCTCCTGGAGGAGGAAACCGATCCGGTGGTCTGGCGCGGCCCCGTCATCGCCGGCACCGTCAAGCAGTTCTGGACCGACGTGCTCTGGGGCGATCTGGACGTGATGTTCATCGACATGCCCCCGGGAACCGGCGACGTGCCCCTGACCGTGTTCCAGTCCATCCCCGTGGACGCCGCCGTGGTGGTGACCACCCCCCAGGCGCTGGTGGGTATGATCGTGGAAAAGGCCATGAACATGGCCGGCATGATGAACGTGCCCGTGAAGGGCCTCATCGAAAACATGAGCTACGCCCTCTGCCCGGACTGCGGAAAGCACGTCCCGGTGTTCGGCGAAAGCCACGCGGAGGAGATCGCCGGCCGCTTCAATACCAAGGTGCTGGCCCGGCTGCCCATCAACGGGAAGCTGGCCGCCGCCTGCGACCAAGGGCTCATTGAGCTCTTCGAGGGCGACTGGATGGACGGCGCTATCCGGGAGATCCTGAAATAACGGAAAAAACCGTTATCAAAAAAAGCCGCAATTCAAGCGGCTTTTTTGTTTCTCTTCTCAGCGCGTCACATCGCGGTAAAACGCGTCCATTTCTTCCCGGGTATCGAACAGGGCGATATACATCTGGTTGCCCATGGCGCCGGAAAGCGCCGCAGGGATGCGGCCCATCATGCGCATATTCACGCCGTATTTCCCGGCCAGCTCCTCGTGGCTCATCTGATGCGGCCGGCCGTCCCGCCGCCCGGCGAAGGCGCAGAAGGCATGCCGGCCCTGGGGCTTCGCGGTGCGGTCAAAGGCGATCATGTCCGCCCAGATCTTGTACACGTCGGTGCTGTTGGCATAGTTCATCATATCCGGGGAGAAGCCGCCGCAGGGGCGCATGTTCACCTCCAGCGCCACCACCTCGCCCTTCTTTCCCATGGGCTGATCCTCCGTCAGGCGGAAGAACTCAAAATGCACGAACCGGCTGCGCACCCCGAAGCTCTTCACCGCCGCCCGGCCCGCGGCGCGCACATCGTCGGCCAGGTCCCTGACGATATAATAAATGGAATCGTCGCTGTTGTTCACCGTGTCCATGATGGACCGGGGCGTCACGTTGCCGGTTTCGAAGATGGGATTGCCGTTGGAGTCGATCACGGCGTCGTAGCTGTTCACCTCGGCGGTGACGAACTCCTCCATGATGTAGGGGATGCCGGGGTTCTTTTCGTTCAGGAAGCGCCACAGATCCTTTTCATCGTCCAGCCTGTGGGTATCGGAGGCCCCCACCCCGTTGTCGGGCTTTACGATCACGGGGAAGGATACCTCCCGGATGAAGGCCATGCAGCCCTCGTAATCGTCCACGATGTGGTACCGGGCCGTTTTGATCCCCGCCCGGCGGTAGTATTCCTTCATGGCGCTCTTGTACTTGATCTTTTTCAGATCGTTCACCTGCCAGCCGCTTTCGATGTGAAAATCCACCCGCAGCATGGCGTCCCGCTCCAGCCAGTATTCGTTGTTGCTTTCCAGCCAGTCGATGCGGCCGTATTTGCTGATGAAAAACGCCACCGCCCGGTATACCTCGTCGTAGTTTTCCAGATTGGATACCTTATAGTATTCGTGCAGGCTGTCCCGCAGTTCCGGCAGCAGCCCTTCCCAGGGCGAATCCCCGATGCCCAGCACCCGGAGCCCGTTGTTTTTCAGCTCCCGGCAGAACTTCCAGTAGTTTTCGGGGAAATTGGGGGAAATGAAAATGAAATTGCGCATTTGCATCATCCTTTCGCATTACTGATCCTGCCCAAGCAGGAAGGGAACGAACGCGGGCAGGCGCTTCTGCCAGTCGGCCTCGCAGTGTCTGCCCCCCGCCACGGTGCGCGCGGTCACGCCCAGGCCCTTTTCCGCCAGGGCAGCCGCCGCGTCCCAGAAATACCGCTGCATGTCCGCATGGTTTTCCATTTCCACGGTGCCGTAATCCAGATACGCCGCCGTGTCCGGATCGAAGGCCGCCCGGCGGATGATCTCCGTCATTCTTCCGTCCCCCGCCCACAGGGAGGGCGACAGCGCCGCCGCCCGGCTGAACACCGCGTTGTACTTTGTCAGGGCGTACAGGCTCATGAGTCCCCCCATGCTGCTGCCGGCGATGAAAGTATGCCCCCGGTCCGGCAGCGTGGGGTATTTTTGGTCGATCAGGGGCTTGAGCGTCCCCGTCAGCCAGTCCATGAATTTCTTTCCCCGGCCCACGATCCTCTTTTCGCCCGGCAGCGCGAAGGGAAAGGGCGAATACTCGCTGAGCCTGCCGTGGGGCGGCCGGTGGTTGCAGTCCACCGCCACGGCCATCAGCGGCGTATCCGTTTCGTCCAGGTACTCCCCCAGGCCCCAGGCTTTGCCGTAGGTGGCGTCCCGATCGAAAAATACGTTGTGCCCGTCGAACATATAGAGCACCGGAAAGCGGGCTTTCGGGCGTTTTTCCGCCGCCCGGGGAAGGTACACATACACCGTCCGGGGCGCTTTTCCCGTCACCGGCGTTACGGGGATCCCCCATTTTTCGATCATGCCGCCGCCTCCTTACAGGCCGAACGTCTCTTTGATCCGTTCCGCCGCCGCCCGGGGGGACAGATCGGTGTTGTCGATGCGCAGGTAGTTTTCAAAGGGGATCTCCCCCTCCCGGCTCACCAGGCGGTATTTTTCCTCCCCCCGCAGCAGGGCTTCGGAAACCTCCACGTTCGCCTTGGAGGCTTTGTTCTTCCTCCGGTTTTCCGTCCGGTTCCGCTGCAGGCGGACTTCCAGGGGCGCCACCAGCTCCACATAGTAAAATTCGGTGCCGTAGGGCGCGAAAATGCTTTTCACGTGCTCCACGTAATCCCAGTCCGCTTGCTGATCGAAGGCCCACATATAGGTAAAGATCATGCCTTCCAGATCGGAGGCGGCGAAATTCCGGAAAACGGCCTCCCGCAGATCCACAACGGCTTTCCCGTCGTACCGGCCGAACACCTCGATCACCGGCTCGATGGCCATGTGATTGTGAAACAGCCGCAGGCCCGTCAGCTTCATCAGCTCCTGGCCCACCGTCATTTTGCCCACCGCGCCGCTGCCGATCATGAACACCAGCTTCATTTCCGCTTCCTCCTTTCCGGGTACCGTCCCACAGGATACCACCAAATGGAAAAAAACGCAATCCGGATCGCGGGGCTTTGCCCCGCACCCCACCAGGGGGATGATCCCCCTGGACCCGCCGCTGCGGATGAGGCCTGAAACAGAAACAAAGATCGATTCCCGCTGCCGCTTGAAATAAAAAAGCAGGAGGAAAGAAATCTTCCCTCCCGCTGGGATGCAAGGGCTGCGGAGGCCTTTCAGGCAGTCGACAAAACCCCCGGGATGCATCGAAGGGCCGCAGCCCTTCGATTGTAATCCGCAGGCGGTGACATGTGCGTCGCCGAGGAGCAACAGAATGTTGCTTCCTCTATCAATTTCTGGTCATAAAAATAGGGTTTTCGGCCTTCTTGAAGGGCGAAAACCCATTTTTACAAGAAATTGATGCGTCGAAGGAAAGGATGGTTTTCCGGCCTTTCCTTCGCAGGGTGGCGAAAATTTTTTTCAACACCCTGCGAGGCCGCGGAAGCCCCTGCGTTCCTTATTTCTTCTCGATCTCGTGGATCAGCCCCAGCACCGCGTCCGTTCCGTCGGCGGGCGGCGCGTTTTTCAGGGCCCGGATCAGGCTTTCCCGGTCCCGCTGCAATTCCAGCACCGCGTCATACAGGGAATCCGCCGTCATGTTTTCCTGGAGCAGCACGTGGCACAGCCCGCGCTTGCGGAAGGATTCGGCGTTGAGGATCTGGTCGCCCCGGCTGGCCCCCTTGGGATAGGGCACCAGCAGCATGGGCTTTTTCAGGGCCTGGAATTCGCAGATGGCGTTGCTCCCCGCCCGGGAAAGGATCAGATCCGCGCAGGCGATGGCATCCGGCAGCTCGTCGGAAAGAAACTCGAATTGCCTATAGCCCGGCAGGGCGGCCAGGCTCCCGTCCAGATTGCCCTTGCCGGTCAGGTGCAGCACGTCCATTTTTTCCAGCAGCTTCGGCAGCGCTTCCCGCAGGGCCTTGTTGACGCTCTGCGCCCCGGAGGAGCCCCCCACCATCATCAGCACCGGCCTGTCCCCCGAAAACCCGGCCAGGGCAAGGCCCTTCTCCCGGCTGCCGGAAAACAGCGCCGGACGCATGGGCGTGCCGGTGCACACCGCCTTTTTTCCCAGCGCTTCGGCGCATTCCGGGAAGGTGGTGGCCACCCGCCGGGCAAATTTGCTGCAGATCTTATTGGCCAATCCGGGGGTCAGATCGCTTTCGTGGCACACCACCGGCACCCGGTGCAGCCAGGCGCCGATCACCACCGGCACGGATACGAACCCGCCCTTGGAGAAGCACACGTCGGGCTTCAGCCGGCCCATGAGCCTTCCGGCCTGGAACGCCCCCGCGATCACCCGGAAAGGATCGGTAAAATTTTTCCAGTCGAAATAGCGGCGCAGCTTGCCGCTTTTCACCGCGTGGTAGGTAACGCCCTCCAGCTTTTCGATCATGCCCCGTTCGATGCCGTTTTCCGTGCCGATGTAATGCACTTCGTAGCCTTCCCGGAGCAAATGCGGCAGCAGCGCCAGGTGGGGCGTCACATGCCCCGCGGTGCCTCCGCCGGTCAGTACGATCCGTTTCATTTCCGTCCCTCCGTTTGCGGATTCTGTTTTTTTATATTATAAGCGATCTCCCGGCGTTATTCAAGGCGGTGGTTCCGGTTGGGCCCCCGGAGGAAATCCCCCGCCGCGGCGGAATGGGCGAGGGGCACAAGCACCCTTTGCCCCGCCACCGATACGGTGTCTTTCCTTTCGCCGGTGTCCGAAAGAATGATTTCCTCCACCCGGAAGGGAAACGCCCCTGCGGGGCACAGCAGCTCCAGGGTGTCCCCCACGTAAAAGCGGTTCTTGATCCTGACGGCGGCGACGCCGTTTTCCCAGCCCTCCACCTGGCCCACGTACTCCATCTCCTGGGCGAACCCCTCCGCCCCGGCGGCGGGCGACGGCGGGCCGAAATAAAAGCCGGTGTTGAAGGGCCGGTGGCTGCACTTACGCACCTCTTTTTCCAATTCCGGCAGCAGCGCGCGGTATTTTTCTTCGCTATCCGCCAGCGCGTCCAGCGCCCGGCGGTAGGCCCCCGTCACCGTGGCCACATAATATTCCGTTTTCATGCGGCCCTCGATCTTCAGGCTTCCCACTCCCGCCCGGATCATCGCCGGCAGGTGGGAGAGCATGTTCAGGTCGTAGGCCGACAGCAGGTATGTGCCCCGGGCATCCTCTTCCACAGGCCAGTATTCCCCCGGCCGCTTCTTTTCCACCAGGGCATATTCCCAGCGGCAGGGCTGGGCGCATTGCCCCCGGTTCCCGCCCCGGCCCGTCAGGTGATCGGAGAGCATGCAGCGCCCGGAATAGCTCATGCACATGGCCCCGTGAACGAAGGCCTCCAGGGTCAATTCCTCCGGCAGCGTTTCCCGCATCCGGGCGATCCTGTCCAGGGAAAGCTCCCGGGCCAATACCACCCGCTCCGCCCCGTGCCCGTAATAAAACCGGGCGGTTTCGGCGTTCAGGGTGTTTGCCTGGGTGCTGATGTGCACCTTCAGCCCCGGGACCTCCCGGCGCAGCGCCAGGAACGCCCCCAGATCGCTGACCAGGGCGGCGTCCACGCCCATTTCCCACGCCCGGCGCGCCGCAGCCAAAAAGCCGGGCAGCTCGTCCTCATAGGGCAGGATATTCAGCGTCAGATAAAACTTTTTCTCCTGTCCGTGGACCAGGCGCAATTCCCGGTCCAATTCCTCCCAGGAAAAATTCCCGGCATAAGCCCGCAATCCGTATTCCTTCAGCGCCCCGTACACCGCGTCCGCGCCGAAGCGCAGCGCGGCGCGCAGCTGGGCGCTTCCCCCGGCGGGGGCCAGCAGTTCCGGCAGCATGCTTCCTCTCCCATCCCGTTGATTTCGTCCGGCTCGATTATATATCCGGTAAAACATACGTGTCAAGGCGCCGCTGAACGTATAAAGCCGGCGCTTTCCGCGCATGCTGATTCCCGAAGGAGGAAAGAAACATGCGCGTATTGTTCTGCCTGATCGCTTCCGTCCTGCTGTCGCTGTCCCCCGGGGAGCGCTGGTACGTCCGGGTGGTGGCGCGCAGCGACGCGCCCGCCGCCCAAACAGAAAAAATCCGGGTGCGGGACGCGGTGCTCCGCGCCTGTCCGGAGCGCCCGGAAGCCCTGCCCGCCGCCCTGCCCCGGATCCTGGCTGCCACCGGGGATATCGCCCCGGACGCCGCCCTGACGGTGCGCCCCTGGGCCCCGGCGGGGCGGCCCGCCCGTCCCACGCTGTACGTTTCCCTGGGCGAAGGCGCGGGCCGCAACTGGTGGGGCGTCCTGTACGCAGACGCCGTTTTTCTGGCCGCAGAGGAAGGAGAAGCGGAAAACGCGGAAACTGCGGAGATCGTGTGGACCTGGCCGGTGGTGGACTGGCTGCTGTCCCTGCTGGGCTTCTGAACCGCCGGCGGGCGGCATACAATCCCCCGAGGGGGGATCGGCATGCTGACGGCCGCGGCGTTCGGGGTCCTGGCGGGGGCCATGCTGATTTTCCCGCTGGAGGCGGCGGAGGCGGCCCGCCGGGGGCTCGGGCTGTGGGCGGCCAGCGTCGCGCCGGTGCTGGGCCCGTTCATGGCCTGCATGCTGATGGTTTCCTCCCGGCTGGGGAGCGGATTGTGGCCCCGGGTGCTGATGGGCTGGCTGTGCGGCTCTCCCGGCGGGGCAAAGCTAATGCAGCCCGCGTCCCCCCGGGGCAGGACGGCCCTGCGCTGCGCGGCCCTCACCGGCACCATGAGCCCCATGTTTTTCCTGGGCGCAATAGGCGGCTGGCTGGGCAGCCCCGCCCAGGGGGCGCTGCTGCTCTCGTGCCACGTCCTGGGCGCCTGGCTGCTGGGCCTGTGCGTCCCCGCCGATATGCACGGCAGCGCCGCCGCCGCGCCGCTGTCCCTGGCCGCCGCCCTGGGGCAGACCGCCGCCGCCCTGGCCCTCGTCGCCCTGTGCATGATGCTGGGCTGCGTGTCCGCCCGGATGGCGGCCTGCGCCCTGCCCGGCCTGCCGGGTGCAGCCCGGACCGCGCTGCAATGCGCCCTGGAGGTAACATCCGGCGTACGGGCGCTGATCCAGGAGCACCCGCCCCTTCTGCTGCCCGCCGTCTGCGCCGCCTGCTCCTTCGGGGGGCTTTCCCTGCTTTTGCAGAACGCCGCCTGCTGGCGCGAAAGCGGCGTGGGGGCCGGGACGCTGCTGCTGCTCCGCGCCGCCCACGCCCTGATCGCCTTTTCGCTGTGCCTGCTGTTGACACGGGTGCTATACTGAGGAAAAGGCGGTGAAGGCATGCGGATCACGGTGGAAAAGCAAAAGCGCCTCCTGACGCTGACGGAGGGCGGACGGATCCTGTTTTCCTGTCCCGTCGCCCTGGGCGCAGCCCCGGAGGGCCCCAAGCAGCGCGCCGGGGACGGCAGGACCCCGGAGGGCGAATACTACGTGTGCCTGAAAAAGATGGGCAAATACGGCCCTTCACTGGGGGTCAGCTATCCCAGCGAAGCGGACGCCCGCCGGGCCGGGGCGGAGGAGGCGCTCGTCGCCTGCATCCGGGCGCGGGCGGAGCGCAGCGAAAGGCCGCCTTGGGGCACGGCTCTGGGCGGGGAGATCTTTATCCACGGCGGCGGCGCGGACCGGGACTGGACCGCGGGCTGCATCGCCCTGAGCGACGAAAACGTGAAAACGCTGTACGATCTTGTCCCGCTGGGAACGGAGATCCGGATCGTTCCGTAAAGGCGGAATATAAGGAATGTGGGGGGAACCGCTCTTTGGAGGCCAAAGAGCGGTTCCCCCCACGCCCCCTTCCGAGAAAGCCGCATGGGATTGATCGGGGACGCAAGCGGTTTTTGAGCTGTTTCATAGTAGGGAACGGCATGGCCTGCATCGGGTAAAAAACACGCACGCAGGATTATCCTCCTGCGTGCGTTGCTTTTATTCCGTCCGGTAAATGGTGATGGTCAGCGCCCCGTCCTGGGAATATCCGTCGATGCGGATAGGGAAATCATAATCGTTGCGGAAACGGAAATTCAGCGTGGAATTGCCCACCGCGGCGTCCACCCCGATGGGCAGGTAAGACGCGCCGTTGTCCCCGTGGGCCCGGCGCTGCAATACCGTCAGCCCCGGCAGCTGCAGCACCACGTTGTACAGCGTGGAGCTCACCTGGCAGGTGCCCCCGCCGTAGCCCTGCTGCAGCTCGCCCTCCACCAGGACCCCCGCGGGCATGTAGCCTTCCGACGCCCGGTAGGGGCCGATATCGGCGTTGAAATCCAGCCTGCCTCCCGGAGGCAGGGGCACCTGACCCAGCTTCCGGCAGGCCACGGCGATATTGGTCATGCGGTTCAGGTTGCTCTCGTCCGTGGTGATTTTGTAGAAGGAGGTATAGGCCGCGATGGGCCGGGCGGCGTCCGCGTCCTCCGGGCTCTCGTACACCGGCAGGATCTCGTCCAGCAGCCGGGCGTCCACGTAGCCGTACTCCCGATGGTAGATCAGCTTCCCATATCCGTCCACAAACCCGATCAGGCTCAGGCGCGCCCCCGCGTGCAGGGTGATGAACGTATCCCCGCCGCCGGGAGCGCTGGTTACCGGCGCGTCCTGGGCGGCCACGGTGGAAATAAAGTGATTGAAGTCCACGCCGTAGGGCGGGGTGGTAAAGCTGTCCACTGTTTTGGGATAATCCAGGCACACTCGCTTCACATAGCCCGTCAGGTTATCCGATTTGTAGGTCACCAGGGCGAAGGTGGGGTACAGGGCGTGCACCGTCACATACCGGTCCTTGGCGATGGTGCCGATCTGATCGACGCCCGTCGTTCCTTCCCAGGAGGAAAACACCCGGGCGCTCACGCACACGTGGGCCGTATACAGCCTCGGCAGGGAGGCCCATTCCGGCTCCGTCCCCCAAGCGGACGCCGGCAGCGCCAGCCCCAGCGCAAGGAGAAGGATCAGCACGCGCTTCATGGATCAGATCTCCTTGTAAACGGCGATGAACAGCACCAGATCGTGGGTGGAGGCGTCGATGCGGATGGGGAAATCGTAATCATTGCGGAAAATAAAGTTCTGGGTGGGGGTACCGGAGGCGGCGTCCATGCCGTGGGGCAGGTAAGAGGCGGCGTTGTCCCCGTGGGGATTGCGGTGCAGAACCGTGATGCCGGGCAGCTGCATGAGGGTATCCCACAGGGTGGAGGACACCTGGCAGCTGCCGCCGCCGTACCCTTGCTTGGTCTCCCCGTCCACCAGCACCGGCGCCAGCTTATATCCGTTGGCCGCGCTGAAGGGCGACACTTCGTTGTTGAAATTCATTACTTCCCCGGGCTGGAGCACGTGGCTGATGAAATTGCAGCACACGCCCAGGTTCACGATGCGATCCGGGTTGTCGTTATAGAAAGAGGAAAACACGGAAATGGGCGTCTGGGCGTCGGCGGCGTCCTCGCTGCCGGCCACTGGATAGACTTCCTTCAGGTCCCGGGTGTCGATGTAGCCGTACACCCGCTTGTGGATCACCACGGCCCAGCCGTCCTCAAACCCCGCGATGGCGATGCGCGCGCCCTCCGTCAGGGTGGACAGCGTATCGCTGGCGGCGTCCTTTTCCTTCTTCACTTCCACCGTCCGGTCCACGACCGTATAGTAAGGCATGGGCCAGATGGGATAATCCGGGGTCACGCCGGGGTTGGCGTTGCCGATCACGTCGATGCGCTGCCGGAGGATATAGCCCACGTCGCCGTTATCCATTTTGATCTCCACCCAGCCGGGGGTGACCATGGTGATGTTGATTTTTCTCCCGGCCCCGTAATAGAAGGGATACTGCGGGCCTTCCTTGTCCATTTGCTTGTAGATATGCGTATCCGCGCTGGTCCAGCGCTGACGGCTCACCTCGCCGTAATAAATCACAGGCTTGCCGCCCGCGGCGGCCGTGGGCACCAACGCCAGGCACAGAATGAGCGCAAGCAGCATGACGCGCGCGATCTTCACGGTTTCATCCTCCATTTTCTTCCTCTGTCAGCGCCCCAGAAATCCGCCCATGGGCCCATTCTAAGGCTACATTGCATTATAACACTTTTTCCCCCGAAGCGCCATCCCCCGGAGGAAAATTTTACACGGAAAAGCCCCCTGTTCCCGCTGTGTTCTCTTTCTTTACATCCCCGGGGGTTTTTGGTATACTGATATCTGGAAAAACAGGCCGAAAAAGGAGGGAAACGCCATGGCGTTCGCGCACCTGCACCTGCATACGGAATACAGCCTGCTGGACGGCGCGTGCCGGATCAAAAAGCTGGTCCGGCGCGTAAAAGAGCTGGGCATGGACAGCTGCGCCGTGACGGACCACGGGGTGCTCTACGGCGCCGTGGAATTCTATATGGCCTGCAGGGACGAGGGCATCCGCCCCATCATCGGGTGCGAAGCCTACGTCTGCCCGGACATGGAGGACAAGCGCACCCTGAGCCGGGAATACAGCCACCTGATCCTGCTGTGTGAAAACGAAACGGGCTATCAAAACCTCATGTATCTGGTGAGCGAGGCCTTCACCCGGGGGTTTTATTACCGGCCCCGGATGGATTACGCCCTGATCAAAGAGCACCACGAGGGGCTGATCTGCCTGTCCGCCTGCATTTCCGGGGACCTGCCCAAATTGCTGCTGGAGGAAAGATACGGCGACGCGGAAAAATACGTCCGCGCCATGCAGGCCCTGTTCGGCCCGGATCATTATTTCATCGAGATCATGGACCACGGGCTGCCGGAGGAAAAGACCGTGCTGCCCCGGCTGGTGGAAATGAGCCGGAAAACCGGCGCGCCCCTGGTGGCCACCAACGACTGCCATTACCTGCGCCGGGAGGACGCGGACGCCCAGGAGGTGCTCATGTGCATCCAGATGGGCAAGACCCTGGAGGACGACCAGCGCCTGCGCCAGCACACCCAGGAGCTGTACGTCAAATCCGAGGAAGAGATGCGCGCCCTGTTCCCGGATTTGCAGGACGCCGTGTCCCGGTCGGAGGAGATCGCCCGGCGCTGCCGGGTGGATTTTGATTTCCATACCGTGCACCTGCCCCGCTACGACGTGCCCGCAGGGGAAACGGCGGAGGGCATGCTGCGAAGGCTGTGCGAGGAGGGGTTGCGGGCCCGCTACGCCCCGGACGACCAGGCGGCCCGGGAGCGGCTGGAATACGAGCTGAGCGTCATTATCCGGATGGGGTACGTGGATTACTTCCTCATCGTGTGGGATTTCATCAAATACGCCAAGGACCACGGCATCATGGTGGGCCCCGGGCGGGGCAGCGGCGCCGGCAGCATCGTGGCCTACTGCCTGAACATCACCATGCTGGACCCTCTCCGGTATCAACTGCTCTTTGAACGCTTCCTGAACCCGGAAAGGGTGTCCATGCCGGATATCGACGTGGATTTCTGCTACGAGCGCCGCCAGGAGGTCATCGACTATGTGGCCCGGAAGTACGGCCACGATCACGTCTGCCAGATCATCACCTTCGGCACCATGGCGGCCCGGGGCGTGATTCGGGACGTGGGGCGGGTGCTGGGGTATTCCTACGCGGAAGTGGACCAGGTGGCCAAAGCCGTGCCCATGGCGCTGGATATGACCCTGGAAAAGGCCATGAGCCAGAGCGCGGACCTGAAAACCATGTACGACACCGATCCCCGGGTGCGCCGCCTCATCGACACCGCATCCACCCTGGAGGGCATGCCCCGCCACGCCTCCACCCACGCCGCCGGCGTGCTCATCACCCGGGAGGCGGCGACGCATTACGTGCCCCTGCAGAAAAACGACGAGGTGATCACCACCCAGTACCCCATGGGGATCATCGAAAAGCTGGGGCTTTTGAAAATGGACTTCCTGGGCCTGCGCACCCTCACCGTCATCCGGGACACCCTGGACATGATCGAAAAGCGCGGCATCCGCTTGAAGCCCGAGGACATCCCCATGGACGACCCCGGGGTGTTCGACATGATCTGCGCCGGGGACACCGACGGCGTGTTCCAGCTGGAAGGCGGCGGCATGCGCACCTTCCTTACCAACATGCGCCCCCGCACCTTCGAGGATATCATCGCCGCCATTTCCCTCTACCGTCCCGGCCCCATGGAATCCATCCCCCGCTATATCCGGGGCAAGGAACACCCGGAAACCGTGCAGTACAAAACCCCCCTGCTGGCCCCCATCCTGGATGTGACCTACGGCTGCATGGTGTACCAGGAGCAGGTGATGCAGATCGTGCGGGACCTGGCGGGCTATTCCTACGGCCGCAGCGATCTGGTGCGCCGGGCCATGGCCAAAAAGAAAAAGGACGTGATGGCCAAGGAGCGGAAGAATTTCGTCTACGGCAGCGAGGAGGATCACATCCCCGGCGCCGTTTCGAAGGGCATCCCCGCGGAAACCGCCGAATCCATCTTCGACGAAATGACCGCCTTCGCCTCCTATGCCTTCAACAAGCCCCACGCCGCCTGCTACGCCGTGGTGGCCCTGCAGACGGGCTATCTGAAATATCATTATCCGGCGGAGTTCATGGCCGCGCTGATGAATTCCGTCACCGGCAACGCCGCCAAGATCGCGGCCTATATCTACTACTGCCGCCAGAAGGGCATCCCCATCCTGCCCCCCCGGATCAATTCCTCCTTCCGCCCCTTCACCGTGGATGCCCAGGAAAACGGAAAGCAGGGCATCCGCTTCGGCATGGGCGGGGTCAAGAACGTGGGCGACAAGGCGGTGGAAAGCATCGTGCAGGAGCGGCAGGCCCACGGCCCCTTCCGGGATATTTTCGATTTCTGCCGACGCGTGAGCGGCGAGGACGTGAACAAGCGCGCCGTGGAAAGCCTGATCAAGGCGGGGTGCTTCGACGGCCTTGGCGCGAAGCGCGCCCAGTGCCTGGCGGTGTTTGAAAGCGCCATGGATGCCCGGGCGAACCAGCGCAAGCAGAATGTGTCCGGCCAGCTTTCCCTTTTCGATTTCGGCCAGCCCGCGGAAAGCATGATTTCGCCGGAAACCTATCCCGATCTGCCGGAATACCCCCTCAAGGAGCTGTTGGCCCAGGAAAAGGAAATGACGGGGGTTTACTGCTCCGCCCATCCCCTGGACGAATACGCCGATTCCATGAAGCATCTGAGCTTCTCCACCGCGGATCTGGCCGCCCTTTCCGAACGGGAGGACCAGGGCTTGTCCGAGGACGGGAAGCGGGTCACCATGGGCGGCATCATCGTGGAGACCCACGGCAAGGCCACCAGGAAGGGCGCCATGATGGGCTTCCTCACCCTGGAGGACCAGACCGGCCAGGTGGAATGCCTGCTGTTCCCCCGGGTGTACGAGCGCTTCCACCGGGAGATCGCCGCCGACCAGGCGGTGCTGTTGACGGGCAAACTGTCCGTCCGGGAGGACGAGGACCCAAAGCTCCTGGTCGATGTGATCGAGCCTATGGCCCACGGCGTCCCCGTGGGCGTCAGCAAAGAAGCGCCGCCCCCCATGACCGACGCCCAGAAAGCGAAGGCCGCCCCGGAAAAGCTCTATCTGCGCCTGCGCCGGGATCAGATCCCCGCGGTGCGGGAAATCCTTTCCGGATTGGCGGCCGGCGCCCCCGGCCCAACGCCGGTGTACATGAACCTGCCGGAGGAGGGCATCACCCTGCTGTTCCCCCCGGAGCTGTGGGTGTCCGAATGCGAAAACGCCCGGCGCTCGCTGCTTTCGCTTTTGCCGCCGGAGGATGTGAGGGCCGTCCGCAAGGCCTGAAAAACCGCCCGTAAGGAGATGAAGGAGTGAAGATCCAGCCACAGTTCAATCTGCGCAAGGCCGCGCTGTACGTCATCGTCATCAACGCCATGGAGATCGCGGCGGTGGTGGCGCTGGCGGTGCTGGTGCTCAACGACCGTTTCAATAAAATGCTCAACGGTCCCCTGGGCGACATCCTGGTGCTGGCGCTGGCCATCGCCGTCACCTGGGGCGCGGTCATGGACATCCGGGAGGCTGCAAAGGCCGTCCGGATGTCCGTAAAGCTCCAGGGCCTGGATGAGACCGTCACCCAGATGACGGACCTGAACACCGCCCTGCGGGCCCAGCGCCACGATTTTCTCAATCACCTGCAGGTGGTGTACAGCCTGATCGAAATGCGGGAATACGACGAGGCCAACCAATACATCGAGCAGGTCTACGGCGATATCCGCTCCGTCAGCCGCACCATGAAAACCGCCTGCGCCCCGGTGAACGCCCTGCTGCGGGCCAAAGTGACGGAGGCGGAAAAGCGCGGCATCCGGGTGGAATTGGATGTGAACGCCTCCTGGAAGGAGCTGCCCCTGCCGGCGTGGGAAATGTGCCGGGTGCTGTCCAACCTGATCGACAACGCCATGGACGCCCTGGAAGGGACGGAGCATCCCTGCCTGTGGATCGCGCTTTCGGAGGACGTGAAGAGCTTCTCCTTCACCGTCCGGAACAACGGCCCCATGATCCCCGAAAAGAACCGCGCCGCCATCTTCGAGGCCGGGGTGTCCGGCAAGGGCGAGGGCCGGGGCATGGGCCTCTATATCGCCCGGGAAACCATGCGCGGCGCCGCCGGGGACCTGACCGTGGAAAGCAGCGAGGGCTCCACCGCCTTTTCCGGCTTCGTGCCCAAGGTGCTCAAGGCCGCGGAAGAAGAGGAAAAGCAGCCATGAACGCGAAAGAATACCTTTCCATCCTCCACACGGCGGAGCGGCTCAAGGATACGCCCCGCCACTGCACCACCGCCAAAGGCCGGGTGGAAAGCGTGGCGGAGCACAGCTGGCGGCTGGCGCTGATGGCCTTTCTGCTCCGGGACGAATTCCCGGATCTGGACACGGACCGGGTGATCCACATGTGCCTGATCCACGATCTGGGGGAATGCTTCACCGGCGATATCCCCGTGTTCAGAAAAACCGACGCGGACCGGAAAACGGAGGATTCCCTGCTGGAAAACTGGGTGCGCTCCCTGCCCGCCGGCGTTTCGGCGGAAATGGCGGCGCTGTACCGGGAAATGGACGCCCAGGAAACCCGGGAAGCCCGGGTATACAAGGCGCTGGACAAAATGGAAGCCCTGATCCAGCACAACGAATCGCCCCTGTCCACCTGGTCGGAAAACGAATACTCCCTCAACAAAACCTACGCCTTCGACGCCGCCGCCTTTTCCCCCTGGCTGACGGCGCTCAGGCAGGAGATCCTGCAGGACACCCTGCGCAAAATCGACACCGAGAAAGGCTGAACCCCTATGCAGCCCACCGATACCATCTGCGCCCTCGCCACCGCCCCGGGAGAAGGCGGCATCGCCATCGTGCGCGTCAGCGGGCCGGAAGCGGAAGCGCTTCTGAGCGCGCTCGTTTCCCCCGTCCGCCCCTGGGAAAGCCACCGGATGTACTACGGCCACGCCGTTTTTCAGGGCGAGACCCTGGATGAGTGCATGGCCGTTCTGTTCCGCGCGCCCCGGAGCTACACCCGGGAGGACGTGGCGGAGATCCACCTCCACGGCGGGGATTGGGCGGCTCAAAGCGTGCTTTCCGCCCTGTACCGCCTGGGCGCCCGGGCGGCGGAGCCCGGGGAATTCACCCGCCGGGCCTTCCTCAACGGCCGGATCGACCTGAGCCGCGCCGAGGCCGTGATGGACCTGATCTCCGCCGAAGGGAAGCGGGCGGCCCGGGCCGCCGTGCGTCAGCTGGACGGCGGGGTGAGCGCCTTCATCCGCACCGCCCAGGAGGAGCTGCTTTCCCTGCTCTCCGGCGCGGCGGCGGCCATCGACTACCCCGAGGAGATCACCTGGGAGGAAGCGGCCGCCGGCCTGGAAGCCGGAGCCCGCGCCCTGGCGGAAAAATTGGACGCCGCCTGCGACGAGCGGGGCGCCCGCATCGCCCGCCACGGGCTGGAAGCGGTGCTGTGCGGACGGCCCAACGTGGGCAAATCCAGCCTGCTCAACGCCCTGGCCCGGCAGGAGGCCGCCATCGTTACCGATATCCCCGGCACCACCCGGGATGTGATCCGCGCGGACGTGATGATCGACGGGCTGCGGGTGCGCATTTCCGATACCGCCGGGCTCCGGGAGGGCAGCGACCCCATTGAGCGCATCGGCGTTTCCCGGGCGCGCCGGGCCATCGCTGGGGCGGACGTGGTGCTGGCGGTGTTCGATTCCTCCCGCCCCCTCACCGACGAGGACCGGCAGCTGCTCCGGGACACCCGGGACGCGCCCCGGATCATCGTGCTCAATCAGTGCGACCGGGAGGCCGTCCTCTCCCCCGGGGATTTCGACGGCCCCGCCGTGGTTTCCGCCGTCACGGGAGAAGGCATCGCCGCCCTGGAAAAGCGCATCGCCGCCTTCGGGGCCGGAGCCGGGGAAAGCGAACTGACCCAGGAGCGCCATATGCGCCTGGCCCGGCAAGCCGCCGCCTCCCTCCGGGCCGCCGCGGACGCCTGCGCCGCCGGACAGCCCGTGGACCTGGCGGCCATCGATCTTCAGGAGGCGCTGGGCGCGCTGGGCCGCATCACCGGGGATCAGGTGGACGATCAGCTGCTGGACGAGATTTTTTCCCGTTTCTGCGTGGGAAAATGAAAAAAGCCGCCCGGGGCTATGCAATCTGTAAAGGATCTGTAAATTTTTTTGTGACGAGCCTACGAATTTTGTCGGAGCCGTTGAAATGGCGGCGGATATCTGATATAATCAGCCCATCGACCGGCCCATTTTTGCCCCCATGCATCCCATTTTTCAAAGCGAGGTCAAAACATTTCACATGAAACGGAAGGACGGAAAATAAGGCCCCGGTGCCAAAGGCTTATCGGTGATCGCCCCATAAGTCTTTTTCCATCTTTATTTCCGCCGCGCCGGTCCGCATTCACCCATTGCGTTTCAAGGAGGAACCCATGAGCGAAGATTTTGAAAGCTTATCCGTAGCAGAGCTGCGCCAGAAGGCCAAGGAAATGGGCGTCAAGCTGGGCGCCGGCATCAACAAGCAGGGCATCATCGAAAAGCTGCAATCCGCCGTGGAGGAAAACGCTCCCGCGGAGGAGAGCGCCCCCGCGCGCCCCGTGCGCAGCGCGGTGCTGATCACCGATGACGAGCCGGAGGACGACGAGGACGATATCCCCGTGCTGACCCCCAATCCCGCCCTGACCGCCGCGCCCCGCATGCCGCGGACCCCCGTGCCCACCGGCGCCGCCGCCCCGGCCACCTCTTCCCTGTCCACCATTTCCGCCAAGGCCCCGGCCTTCACCATGGAAGGCTCCCGGGCCTGGCACAATCCCCGGGCGTACCAGGCCCCCGCGGCCCCGCGGCACACCGCCGCCCCGGGCTGGAACACCCGGCCCGCCGCCGGCACGGAGAGGACCTACGGCCGTCCCGACGCCTCCGCGCAGGGCGGGGCCCGGCCCCAGCCTGCCCAGCCTTCCTACCCCGTGCGCTTCGGCCCCGCCGAATCCGCCCCTCAGGAAGCGCCCCGGACGCCCGAGGCCCACGCGCCCTACGCCCAGGATTATCAGCCCCGGCAGGACTATGCGCCCCGCCAGGATTACCAGCCCCGGCAGGATTATGCCCCCCGCCAGGATTACCAGCCCCGGCAGGATTATCAGCCCCAGGCGCCCGCCGGCCCCAGCATCGCCGAGATCCTGGCCGCCGGGGAATGCGGCGACGGCGAAGGCGTGCTGGACGTGCATCCCGACGGCTACGGCTTCCTGCGGGCCAGCCAGTACCGTCCCGGCAAGGGCGACGTATACATCGCCAACGCCCAGATCCGGCGTTTCTCCCTGCGCTCCGGCGATTATGTGGTGGGCAAAACCAAGCCCCAGAAGGACAGCGACCGTTTCAGCGCCATGCTCTACATCACCGAGATCAACGGCCGCGCCGCCGAAGAGACGGAGCAGCGCCCCCGGTTTGAGGACCTGACGCCGGTATATCCCACCAAGCGGCTCACGCTGCACGCCCCCCGGGCCACCGACGGGCTGATGCGGCAGATCGACCTGCTGGCCCCCATCGGCCTCGGCCAGCGGGCGCTGCTCACCTCCCCCGCGGGGGCCGACCGGCTGGAACTACTGCGGCAGCTGGCCGTGGCGGTGGACCGCAGCCACAGCAAGGCCCATCTGATGATCCTGCTGGTGGATCAGCGCCCCGAGGATATCACCTGGATGCAGGAAAACGCCCCCGGCGAGATCGTATGCACCTCCTTCGACCAGCCCCTGGAGGTACAGGGCCGGGTGGTGGAGCTGGTGATGGAGCGGGCCATGCGCCTGGCGGAAGAAAAGAAGGACGTGGTGATCCTTTCCGACAGCCTGAACCGGATCTGCCGCGTCTGGATCCCCCTGGCCCGGCCCCAGCCGGAGGAAGGGGCCAGCCCCACCGCCGTGACCCGGGTGAAGCGTTTCCTGGGCATTGCCCGGTGCCTCAAGGAGGGTGGCAGCATCACCCTGGTCACCACGGCCGAGGTCTCCGAAGCCCGGCCGGACCACGCGCTGGTGAACGAGATCCGACGGTACATCAACTGCACCCTGGATGTGAACGCGGATTTCTCCGCCCTGAACGAGGACGCCTCCCGGACGGAAAAAAGCGATCTGATCCTGAGCCAGAAGGATCAGGAGGAAGCCGCACAGTTGCGGGAAAAAGGCTGATCGGGCGCGGATCTGGCAAAAGGAAGAAACGCGATCTACATAAAAAAGCCCCGGAAAAGCAGAAATGTTTTTCCGGGGTTCATCTTTAGCCGGCTTTCTTGGAAAGGGGTCTGGGGGAACCGTTTTTTCGCCCCGAAAGAACGGTTTTCCCCAGTACAATCACCAATTAACACTCACAGCACTTTATTGAGAAAATCCCTGGTGCGCTGCTGGGCGGGATGGGAGAAGATTTCCTCCGGCGTGCCTTCCTCCACGATCTGGCCTTCGTCCATGAACAGCACCCGGTCGGCCACCTCCCGGGCGAAGCCCATTTCGTGGGTCACCACCACCATGGTCATGCCCGCCTGGGCCAGCTGCTTCATCACGTCCAGCACCTCGCCCACCATTTCCGGGTCCAGGGCGCTGGTGGGCTCGTCAAAGTGCATCACTTCCGGCTCCATGCACAGGTCGCGGACGATGGCGAGGCGCTGCTTCTGCCCGCCGGAAAGCTGGCTGGG
>JAFZQK010000068.1 GCA_017620455.1 Clostridia bacterium | reverse complement strand
GGTCATGCCCGCCTGGGCCAGCTGCTTCATCACGTCCAGCACCTCGCCCACCATTTCCGGGTCCAGGGCGCTGGTGGGCTCGTCAAAGAGCATCACTTCCGGCTCCATGCACAGGGCGCGGACGATGGCGATGCGCTGCTTCTGCCCGCCGGAAAGCTGGCTGGGATAGGCCCCCGCCCGGTCGGCCAGGTTCACGCGCTTGAGGAGCTCCAGGGCCTTTGCCTCCGCCTCGGCCTTGCTTTTTTTCAGCAGCTTCACGGGGGCCAGGGTCATGTTTCTGAGCACCGTCATATGGGGAAACAGATTGAAATGCTGGAACACCATGCCCATCTTCTGCCGGTGCAGATTCAGATTCACCTTGGGATCGGTGATGTCCACTCCCTCGAAGGTGACGGTGCCCGCGGTGGGCATTTCCAGCAGATTCAGGCAGCGCAGGAAGGTGGATTTGCCGCTGCCCGAGGGGCCGATCACCACCACCACCTCGCCCCTGCGGATCTCGGCGCTGACGCCCCGCAGGGCCTTGATATCGCCGGAGCCGAAGTGCTTTTCCAGATCCTTCACGGAAATGATCGTATCAGTGGTCACTGCTGCGCAGCCTCCTTTCCAGGCGTCCCACCAGCCAGGTGAAGAACATCACCAGGATCAGGTAGATCGCCGCCACCGCCAGCAGGGGCAGGAAGGGGGAATGGGTGACGCTGCGGATGATGTCGCCGCCCTTGGTCAGATCCTTTTCCGCCACGTAGCCCACCACCGAGGTTTCTTTGAGCAGCACGATGAATTCGTTGGCCAGGGCGGGCAGCACGTTTTTGAGCGCCTGGGGCAATATGATGTGCCCCATGGTCTGCACATAGTTGAAGCCCAGGCTGCGGCCGGCCTCCAATTGGCCCTTGTCGATGCTCATGATGCCGCCCCGGATGATCTCCGCCACGTACGCGCCGGAATTGATGCCGAAGGCCAGCACGGCCACCATCTTGCCGTTATCCGAGGAGGCGAAGACGATGAAATACATGATCATCAGCTGGATCAGCACGGGCGTGCCCCGGATCACCGTCAGGTACACCCGGCAGATCCTGTCCCCCAGCGATAAGAAAAACCGGGCGGGGCCGCGGCGCATGTTTTCGCCGTTCTGATCCCAGGTGGAGCGCACCGTGGCCACCACGGAGCCCAGCGCAATGCCGATGAGCACGGCGAACAGGGTGATCTCCAGCGTCACCAGCAGGCCGTTCCACAGGAACTTCCACCGGTCGCCGGTAACGAAATTCCGGCGGAAATCCTTGATGATGGGCGATACCTTCCGGTCCGGGGTGATCTTCCCCGCCATGAACTCGCACAGCTCCATCATCTCTTCGTCCGTGGCGTCGGCGGGCAGGGTGATCCGAAGGCGGATCTTCGCCTCGTCGTACAGAGAATCCATCAGGTATTCCAGGGTGCGCTTTCCGTCCGCCTTTTCATAGCGCGCCCAGCCCGCCTGGCCGTTCAGCTCCAGGAATTCGTCGCCCTCCCGGGGCTGCGCGTCCTCCGCCGGGATGGCGTCCACCACGATCAGGCCTTTTTCCGCGCCCTCCGTGGACACGTAGGCAAAATAATTGGTCAGGGGATCGCCGTCGGGATCGTCGATTTTATTCTTGCTCCCTCTCGGCTTTTCAAATCCCTTGGGCCGGCCGTCGCCCTGCTGGCTCACGTCCGCCACCTTATAGTATTTTTCTTCCCCGCCGCCCTTGGAGAACCGGGCCACCAGGCGGGTCTGGGTGAAATCGGACAGCTTGCCGTTCTCCTTGATTTTCAGCGCGTCGTCCTCGTTGATCAGCAGGAAGTATCCCCCGATCAGCGCCCCCAGCACCAGGATCGCCGCCGCCAGGATCAGCAGCCGTTTCGTCTTTTTCTTCATCAGAACGCTTCCTTTGGTTCAGTGGGCGGCGCCTCCGCCCCCGGAGAACAAGCAAAAGGGGGCGATCGCTCGCTCCCTTTTGCGGATCAGAAAAGGCTTATTCCGCCGCGCCGATGTACTTGCTCACGATGGCGTCCAGCACGCCTTCCTCGTCCAGCGCCGCCAGGGCGTCGTTGATCGAATCCAGCAGGTCGGTGTTTTCCAGGGCGATGGCGATGGCGTAATCCTCCAGCGCGTACTCGGTATCCAGGATCTTGAGGCCCTCGTTGTCCGCCACAAAGGCTTTCGCGGGCTCGTTGTCGATGATCACGCAGTCCACCTTGCCGGCAATCAGGGCCAGCACGGCGTCCGGGCCGGTCTTGTACTTGAACACGGCGTCCTCGCCGAAATCGTCGGTGCAGTAGATATCGCCGGTGGTGGCTTCCTGCACGCCGATCTTATAGGACGCGCCTTCCGCGTACAGATCGTCCAGCGAGGCGATGGGAGAATCTTCCTTCACGATGATCACCTGCACGCCGGTGGCGTAGGAATCGGAGAAGTTCACGCTCTGCAGGCGTTCGTCGGTGACGGTCATGCCGGCCATGCCGATATCCACCTTTCCGGTAGCCACGGCGTTGATGATGGCGCCGAAGTCCATATCCACGATCTCCAGCTTCATGCCCAGCTTTTCGGCGATGGCGGCGGCGATTTCCGCGTCGATGCCGATGACCGTTTCGCCGTCGTAATACTCATAGGGCGGGAACGCGGCGTTGGTGCCCATGGTGAGGGTGGGCAGCTCCTCCGCCAGAGAGGCGAAGCAGGGAACCAGCAGGCACAGGGCCAGGATCACAGCAAGCAGCTTTTTCATTTTTCTTTCCTCCTGTTTCTTCATACGCCCCCGCAAGGGCGCTGCAATTTCTTGGGAACGGCATGAGTATACCATCGCCGGCCCCGCCTGTCAAGAGGAAAAATGAATTTTTATTCAAAAATATTTTTATCTATGAATATTTATTGATTTATTCCCATTGATTTTGCATAATATGCACGCCGCAGCTGTCGGCCTGCCGGATTTGGGCGGTTTGCGGCCCGGCTTTACATCCGGGAGCGGATATGATACAATCCGGGAAAGGCAGAAGAAAGGCGGAAGCGCGCATGAAGGGCAAGCTGATCGTCATTTTGGGCACCAACGCGTCCGGCAAAAGCGGGCTGGGGGTGGAGCTGGCGAAGAAATACGGCGGAGAAATCGTTTCCGCTGATTCCCGGCAGGTGTACCGGGGGCTGGACCTGGGCAGCGGCAAGATCACCCCGAAGGAGACCCAGGGCGTGCCCCATCACCTGATCGACGTGTGCGATCCCGGGGATTTCTTTTCCATGGCGGATTTCCAGCGCCTGGCCTACGCCGCCATCGACGGCATCCTGGCCCGGGGCCGGGTGCCCTTCCTGGTGGGCGGCACCGGGCTGTACGTGGACGCGGTGGCCGACGGCTATATGCTGTCCCTCCGCGCGCCGGACCTGGCGCTCCGGGCGCGCCTGGAAACCTATGAGACCCCGGCGCTGTATGAAATGCTGAAGGAAAAGCTGCCGGATACGGGCATTGACCCCAAAAACCGCAACCGGGTCATGCGGGCGCTGGAGCGTCTGGCGGCGGACGATTACCGCCCCGGCAGGCGCAGCCCCCGGTATGAAGCCCTGAAGCTGGGGGTCACCTGGCCCCGGGAGATCCTGAAGCAGCGCATCGACCAGCGGCTGGAAAAGCGGCTGCAGCAGGGCATGGTGCAGGAGGTGCAGCGCCTGCTGGACGCCGGGGTGTCCCCGGAATTCCTGGATAAGCTGGGCCTGGAATACCGGTATCTGTCCCAGTACCTGCTGGGAAAATGGACCTACGAACAGATGGTGGATGAGCTGAGCCGGGCCATCAAGCGCTTCGCCAAACGGCAGATGACCTGGTTCCGTCGGGAGGAAAACCTCCACTGGCTGGACATGAGCGCCGGCCCCGCCGCCCAAGCCGCTGCGCTGATCGACGGATTCCTGAGCCGATCCTGATCAAAGAAACCCTTTTCCCGTTTTTTATCCCGCCACACAGCAAGATCCCCCGGAAATCATTTCCCGGGGGATCGGAGGGTGTCGAAATAGTTTTTTCGACACCCTCCGAAACAAAGCGGAATTGGAATTTCGCTTTGTTTCGATCCATCAATTTCTTGCAAAATGACATTTTCGCAGGCGAAAACGCTCATTTTGCGGCCAGAAATTGATAGAGGAAGCAACATTCTGTTGCTCCTCGGCGACGTACATGCCGCCGCCTGCGGATGAAAATCGAAGGGGCTGTGGCCCCTTCGATGCATCCCCTGGGTTTTTCGACAGACTGAAACCCCCCGGGAATCATTTCCCGGGGGATCGTTTGATTTTTGTTTCGATTTGCCGATGCCGTCAGCCCTGTTCCTCGTCTTCCGTGCGGCGGGCCCGGCGATGGCGGCGGCGGGGCTTGTCCTCAGAATCCTTCTGGGCTTCCCAGGCGTCCCCCTCCCCGTCGGCTGCTTCGGGGGCGGCCTTCGGCGTTTCGGGAGCCGGCGCTTCAGGCGCGGGAGCTTCCGGCTTCGGCGCTTCCTTGGGCGTTTCCGGGGGCGGGGTGTTTTCCGTTTCCTCGCTGCGGGTCACCCGGTATCCGCCCTCCAGCATGCCGTCCGTCATTTCGTCGGCTTCCGCCACGGCCTCCTGCACGGACCTTTCGGCATCGCGGATCAGGCGCTCATGGGGCAGCTCCGGCCCGCCGTCGTCCATAGCCGGAACGAAGGCTTCCAGGTCCTCCTCCCCGGCATCGTCGAAATTGCCGTCGTCCTGGCCGCCGGGCTCGGTATAATCCCGGCGCTCGGACAGCTGCAGATGATCGTAGGCAGCGTTGGAATGGCTGCGGTTCTTGATGCGCATGATGGTACTCACCAGGAACATCACCAGCGCCACGCCCGCCAGGATCGCCACGGGCAGGAAAACCTTGCCGGCGATATCGCCCAGCGGGGATTTGGCGACCTCCTCCGCTTTCACGTGCTCCGGCGGCGCCACCGTCACCACCGGCACCCGGGTGGGCGCCGCGGTGGGCCGGGCATAGGAGATCTGAATGGTGTTGGATTCAAAGGGCACCACGTTGTTCAGGGTATCCTTCACCGCGGCGGAGAAGCGGAACTGGCCCGCCTGCTTGATGGTGAAATCCCAATCCAGGGGCGTGCTGGCCCCGGGCGCAAGGGAATTGATGGTATAGATGGTTTCGTCCAGATATTTGATGTCGATGTTCTTGGCTTCGATATTGCTGTTGTTGGTGACCACCAGGTGCATGCGCACGTCTTCCCCCGCCTGGCTGATGGTTTCCTGCTCCGCCGTCAGGTTCAGCGTCAGCTTCATCACCTTTTCCGGATCGAACACGCCCACGCTCAGCTCGTTGGATTTCATGGTCTTGGTTTCGCCCGTATTGTCCGGCAGCGTGGCGGTGACCACGAAGGTGGTGGGCTCCTTCAGAATGTATTCCGTGGTTTCCGACACCGTGGCGCCCGCAGGGATGGAAAGGTTGGTCAGGATCTCCCCCTTCTTGGCCTCGGACACGCTGACGTTGGAATAAGAAATGTTGCCGCTGTTGGTGAAGGTGATCACCAGGGTGGCCGCCTCGCCGATATTCACCCCGGCGGTGGGGCTGGACAGCTCCAGCTTCAATCCGGGCTTGGCCACGGGGATGGTCACCGGGTCCACCTTCTGGGTCAGCGTTTTGGTGGAATCCGCGGCCTTGTAGGAAATATCCGCGCTGCTGGTGAGATCGGCGTTGCCGATCCGGGAGGTAAAGGTCAGCGTGGTGCGCTCGCCCGCGGGCAGGGAAGCCACCTTCTGGGCTTTCTTGTCCACGTTTTCCTTCACCCGGATGTCCTTGAGCTCCACGTTGCCGCTGTTATACAGCTCATATGTAACGGTAACGCTCTTCCCGTTGCGGACCACCTCGGGGCTCACGGTGCGGTTCACCGTCAGCTCCACGTGCTCCCCGGCATATTCGATGGCCGCGTCGGCGGTGCGGCTGTATTCCGCCGCCTGCCCGTCCGCCCCGGTCAGGGAGTATTTCAGCGTATAGGTCACCTTGCCGGCGTCCAATTCCGCCTGCGTCACGTTCCATTCGCCTTCCCAGGACCGGGAATCGCCGGATTTGAGGATATAGGAGCCGCCGTCCCCGAAGGACGCCACCACCTGACCGGCAGGATCATACAGCGTCACGGGGGCGGACATATCCTGATCGGTAGGATTGGCGATCCGGAGCGATACGTTCACTTTGCCGGGCGCCGTCAGGCTGGCGGGGGACACCTGGATGGCAAACTCCACCGGGTCCTCCTCCGCGGCGGCGCCGAATGCGAATACCAGCGCCAGCAGCAGCATCACCGCGGCGAGCTTTACGATATTCCGGGCAAATTTCATATTGCCCTCCCTCCTTCCGAAAACGCGCATCAAACCGCGCGGGTACATTGCATCCACTCTATAGCATTTTAGTGCAATCTGCCGCCGCTGTCAAGCAAGCAGCGCGTTTTCCTGTGAAAAGATATACGTTTTTACAAGTTTCGCGACCATTTTTGCCCATCACGGCCGGAAAAAGCCCGTTTTTCCGTTTTCAGGGCGCGAAAAAGTTCAGCGCGCTGTCCATATCCGGCACCTGCACGAAGGAATCCGGCACCGTGCCCACGATGATGGATTCGGCGATGAGCACCTGGCTGCTCAGGGACACTTCCCGGGCCGAAGAGGGGATCACCAGGCGGACGGTGGTGTGCAGCGACAGATAGATCTTGTGCCGCGTCTGGTTGATCCCGGCGGATTCAAATTCCGTGGAGAAGGCGGCGGACACCGCGCTCACCGGCAGCACCCGGACCGAGATCCGCGGCCCCAGGCCGCTTAAGAACGGCAGCCCCAGGGCGGACCCCAGGGGGATGGAAACGCTCTGGGCCTCGGCGCTCTCCAGGCGGGACTGGGCCTGCATCGCCGCGGCGGTGGCCAGCTCGTTCATGCGCACCGCGTTGGCCTGCAGCATGGCGATCCGCCCCTCCCCGTCCGTGCGCACCAGGATCATGTCCTCATAGGACACCGTATCCCCCATCACGTCCCGCACCGCCTCGTGGATATACTCCACCGCCATGGCCTCCGCCCGGGCGTGGGCCAGATCCAGGATCACGCCCTCCAGGTTCTTTTCCAAAAGCAGGAACAGCGCCAGCAGCGCCGCGCAAATCAAAAGCCCCCACCGGAGCGCCCGCCGCCCGCCGCTGCGTTTTTTGCATTTCCGGGTCATTTTCCTCATCTCCTCCCGTTTCCGTCCATTTTATGCGCCGCGGACCCCCGTTTTGTCCCGCGGCGGGGCGCTCGCCTTTCCGCGGCGCGTATTTTCCCGGTTTTTTTGTAAATTTGTCTTTTTCCGGCGCATGTTTTTTGTAAATATATAAAATGGAAGCATTGACTTGAAATGCAAGATGTGGTATATTTTACGGGAAGAAGCAGGCAAATGATCCTATCGTCGCGGTGGCTGCGTCGGCAGATGCGGCCGATTGACGGCCCGTTTTCGCCTGAGCCCCGCGTTCATCATCGACCCGTTTCTTTCTGCCGTTCCGAGGAACCGGCAGCGGAATTTAGTTCAGCGTCCGGCAGGCAGCCGCCGGATGAAGTTAGGAGGATGGAACATGAACAGGCTCAATCGCTACGGCAAGGTTCTCTTATTCCTGGTTCTTGCGGCAACGCTTGTGTGCGTTTGCGCCGCCGCGCTGGCGGACGAGCACATCGGCGCCCACGTATGGGATGAAGGCACGAAAATCCTGGATGCCAACTGCGATCATCCCGCACGGTATAAGTACACCTGCACGATCTGCGGCGCCACCAAGGAAGAAAACGTCGGCGAATCGGATATGACCAAGCACGACTGGGGCGAGTGGGTCATCGACAAGGCGCCCACCTGCACCGAAGCGGGCGAACGCCACCGGGAATGCAAGAATAATCCGCATCATACCGCGACGGATTATCCCAAGGCCCTGGGCCACGAGTTCGAATGGGTCACCGTGACCGAAGCCACCTGCACCGCCACCGGCTTCAAGAAGCAGGTCTGCAAGCGCTGCAACCTGGAAAACGCCTCCGAAGTCATTCCCATGGTCGCCCATAAACCGGGCAACTGGGAAACCACCAAAGAGCCCACCTGCACCGCGGAAGGCGAACAGGCCCGCAAGTGCACCGTCTGCGGCACCAAGGTGGAAACCAAGACCCTGCCGGCCCTGGGCCACGACTGGGGCAACTGGAGCACCGTGAAGGAGCCCACCTGCGCCGCCAAGGGCAGCCAGGAGCGCGTCTGTAAGCGCGATTCCAACCATAAGGAAACCAAGGACATCGATCCCCTGGGCCACGATTGGGGCGAATGGGCCGTCACCAAGCAGCCCACCTGCACCGAAAAGGGCGTCCAGACCCGCACCTGCAAGCGCGATTCCAGCCATAAGGAAACCAAAGATATCCCCGCCACCGGCCACGATTGGGATGCCGGCAAGGTGACCAAGCAGCCCACCTGGACCGCGCCCGGCGAAATGGTCTACACCTGCAAGAACAATCCCGCCCACACCAAGACCGTGAAGCTGGACAGCATCACCAAGCCGAACAACACCGTCTGCGCCTTCGGCCCCCGGCTGCGGGACAGCAGCACCATCCTCTATCCCAACGTGACGGATCTGTGGTATATGTACACGCCCTTCAGCGTCCAGGCCATCAAGGATGCCCCGGGCAGCAAGGTGGAATACGAGCTGGTTGCCTCCAACACGGATATCGTGGGCAAGGTGACGCTGAGCATCGTGGACGACGAGCTGACCGTGGATTACACCCTGGCCAGCAACACCATCAAGATCACCTATGAATTCTTCACCATCCTGAACCAGATCACCGATCTGAACAAGTATGAGCCCGAGGATCTGCGTTCCCTGGCCCTGCAGCGCCGCGAGCCCATGAACATCCAGGAATACTTCGGCGACGACGATCAGCTGGTGCTTTACTTCTGCAGCCGCTGCAATTATTCCTACAGCCCCGCGTTCCGGGATCTGGCGTACAATTCCGTCCCGCATCAGCAGCTGCTCCAGCAGATGCTTGCGCTGATCGACTGAGACAAGACCTTGAATTTATCCCCGGATTGCAGCGAAGGGCCCGCGGGCCCTTCGCTTTTTTATCCGCTGCGGCGGCGCGCGCTTCTCCGGGCCGCCGTTTTCCCGGGCCGCTTGTGCTTTTCCGGGATATGGGATATAATAGGTACGTTCCGGTGCTGCCGGAAATAAAGGAGGGTTGAAACGATGGCCAACGACGAGGAACTGGACATCATCGAGCTGGAAGGCGACGACGGCGAACAGATCCGCCTGTGCGTGGAGCGCTATTTCTTCTACAACGGGGATGAATACGTGCTGCTCAGCGACAAGTGCGATCTGCCCGAAGGCGAGGAGCCGTCCCACTACGTGATGAAGGTGCAGCCCCTGGAGGGCGAGGGCGAAGAGGACATGGAAGAATTCGTTCCCGTGGACGAGGACCTGATGGACCAGCTGGTGCAGGTGGCGGAGAGCGTATTCGACGACGACGCGGACGGCGAAGACTGATCCTGGGGATCCCCATGAACGAGATCATCGCGCAGAAGCTGAAGCTGCTTCCCGATTCTCCCGGATGCTACCAGATGAAGGAAAACGGGAAGATCATTTACGTGGGCAAGGCGGTGAACCTGAAAAACCGCGTGCGCAGCTATTTCCATGGCCGCGACCATACCCCGAAGGTGGCGGCCATGGTTTCGCATGTGGATGATTTCGATATCCTTCTGTGCCGCACCAATCTGGAGGCGCTGATCCTGGAGTGCAACCTGATCAAGCTGCACAGGCCCTACTACAACATCCTGCTCAAGGACGACAAGCACTATCCCTACATCCGTCTGGACCTGCGGGAGCCGTTTCCCCGGGTGGCCCTGGCCCGGCGGCAGGAGGCGGACGGCGGGCGGTATTTCGGCCCCTACATCGGGGCCACGGCGGTGAGGGAGGTACTGGAGGCGCTCAAAAAGCTCTTCCCCCTGCGCACCTGCAGCCACCGCCTGCCGGAGCACGGGCCCCGGCGCCCCTGCATGAACTATGAGATCGGCCGGTGCCTGGGGCCCTGCTGCGGCAAGTGCACGGAGGAGGAATACCGCGCCGTGGTGCAGCGGGTGCTCCGCTTCCTGGAGGGCCGGTATCAGGACGTGACCGCGGGGATCGAGCAGGACATGCGGGCCGCCGCCGCGGCGCTGCAGTTTGAAAAGGCCGCCCGGCTGCGGGACCAGCTGCGGGACATTCAGGGCCTCATGCAGCGCCAGCAGGCCATTCAGACCAGCGGGGCGGAGCAGGACGTGTTCGCCGTCGCCCAGGACGGCCTGGACGCCATGGCCCAGGTGATGTACGTCCGGGGCGGCAAAATGGTGGGGGGCGATTCCTTTCCCCTGCCCCGGGAAGGGAAAGAGGACCCGGGCGAAGTGCTGTTCGATTTCATCGTGCAGTTTTACGGCGACGACCGCCGCCCGGCCCGGGAGGTGCTCTGCCCGGGGCTGCCGGAGGAGATCGGCGCCGATCTCACGGACTGGCTGCGCAGGCTCCGGGGCGGCGCGGTGACCCTCACCGTGCCCCAGCGGGGAGACAAGCGGGCGCTGACCCTGCTGGCGGAAAAGAACGCCCGGGACGCCCTGGAAAAGCGCAATGCGAAAAAGCAGGTGCATTACGAGCGCACCGTGGGGGCCGTGGAGGAGCTGGCCCGGTGCATCGGGCTGGACACCGTGCCCCGGCGCATCGAGGGCTATGACATATCGAACACCCAGGGGCAACAGAACGTGGCCTCCATGGTGGTTTTCCTGGACGGCGAGCCCGCGCCCAAGGAATACCGGCATTACCGGATCAAGAGCTTTGAGGGCGCCAACGATTTCGCCGCCATGAACGAGGTGCTCTCCCGCCGGTTCCGCCGCTGCTTTGCGCAGGACGAAAAGGACCGCTGGCCGCTTCCCGATCTGGTGCTCATCGACGGCGGGCCGGAGCAGCTTTCCTTCGCCCGGAAGGCCATGCTGGAAGTGGGCGCGGACGTGCCCATGTTCGGCCTGGCCAAGCGGCTGGAGGAGATTTTCCTCCCCGGACGGGAGGACAGCATCCTCATCGACCATCATTCCCCCGCCCTGCACCTGATCCAGCGCATCCGCGACGAAGCCCACCGCTTCGCCATCACCTATCACCGGGGTCTGCGGGGGAAGGCGTCCGTCCACAGCGCCCTGGAGGACATTCCCGGGGTGGGCCCGAATCGGCGGCGGGCGCTGCTGCAGTATTTCAAATCCGTCAAGGCCATCAAAGAAGCGGATTTGGAAGCGCTGCGGAAGGTGCCCGGCATGAACGCCCCGGCTGCAGAGGCCGTGTACGCCTGGGCGCATCCGGACGAGGGAGAGAATCAGGAGGGTCAAGGGCGTGGAACGGTATGATTTGACCGAAACGGACCATCTGCTCATCTCCAAGGGGCTGGAAGTGCTTGCCGCAAATTATGATGACGGCGTATACAACCACACCGTGGGCTGTGCCCTGCTGTGTAAAAGCGGCCATATCTATCAGGGCGTCAACTGCGACGGCATCCACGGCGCTTGCGCCGAGTACGTTACCATGGGCATGGCCATTTCCGCCGGGGAACGGGAATTTGACACCATCGTGGCCGTGCACGAAAAGCACGTGAACGGCGTGATCCCGCCCTGCGGGAACTGCCGTCAGATGCTGTTCGAGTACTGCCCGGACATCCGGGTGATCGTCAATGATGAACAGGGCAAGCTGATCAAGGTCAAGGCCAGGGATTTACTGCCATTTGCCTGGCAGACCGTGATCTGCTGATCGGGGACAAACCTTTCCGGCGCCGCTGTAATCATTCAAGTCCGTAAAATCCATCAGGAAAACGAAATTGGAACAGGAACCGGGAGGACGAGCATGCGACTGATACGGATTGACGATTCCCAAGCCGCCGACGCGGCGGTGCTGCTGGCGGATTTCCGGGTGACGCTGCGGGGATATAAGGGCATTGCGTCCGAACCGGACGTGCCGGACGCCCTGGAGGAAATGCAGGAATACCTGCACAAGGGCTGGCCCGTTTTCGCCGTGGAGGACGACGGCGCGCTGGCGGGTTACATGGTGCTGCGCATCGAGGAAGGTGTGCTGTGGGTGGAGCACCTCTTTGTCCGCCCGGAGTACCGGCGGCAGGGCGCGGCGTCGCTGCTGTTTGAAAAGGCAGAGGAAACCGCCCGCTCCATGGGGGAAGACACGGTATACAATTTCGTTCATCCCAACAACGACGGCATGATTGCCTTCCTGCGCGCCAAGGGCTACACCGTGCTGAACCTGATCGAGGTCCGGAAGCCCTACCGGGACGAAACGCTGACGGAAACCATCCGCGTGAAAAACAACGATTTTGACTATTAACGATGAAACCATAAGGAGGAGCCATTTTGAGCACATCCCGTTTCGCATTATTCGTGGATTTGGAAAACTGCGGGGCCAAGGCCCCCACCCTGAACAGCATCCTGGACAAAGTGAAGATCCGGGGTGACATCCTGCTGGGCAAGGTATACGGCTATACCGACCGGTTCAGCGACCTGAAAGAAGTGCTTCTGTCGAACACCTTCACCGTCGTGCCCTCCATCCGCTACGGCTACGCCCAGAAAAACAACGCCGACATCATGCTGGTGCTGGACGCCCTGGAGGTGGCTTATACGAACCCCCTGATCGATTCCTTCTGCATCGTCAGCGGCGACAGCGATTATACGCCGCTGGTGGGGCGCCTCAAGAGCATGGGCAAATTCGTCCTGGGCATCAGCCGCAGCGAGGTGGCCAGCAGCATTTTCATCAACGCCTGCAACGAATTCCAGTTCCTGGAGACCGTCAGCTCCTCCGTCAGCCGCAACGGCAAGCGCGTCAGCCGCAAGCCCGCCAAGGACGAGCCGTTGGACGCCGCGGGCCTCAACAAGCTGCTGGAGGGCATCCTCAGCGAGCAGACCGACGAGGACGACATGTACGCCAGCGAGCTCAAGGGCGTGCTGCTGCGCCTGCGGCCGGATTTCAACGAAAAAGCCTTCGGCTGCGCGTCCTTCGGCAAGCTGCTGAACAAGCTGGCCGCCCAGTTCGGCACCATCCGGGTGAAAAACGACAATTACAACATGCTGGTGTCCCTGAACGCCGACGCCCCGGACGACGCCGCCGGCAAGCGGCAGCTCACCCCGGACACCTGGCGCGCCGCCTTCACCGAACAGCTTCAGCACTACAAGGACGACGGCTTCGAGCGGGTGAACCCCTCCATCCTCAAGGCCGACATCCAGGCCGCCTACCCCGATTATTCCGAACGCGCCATCGGCTTCAAGCGCTTCTCCGACGTGCTGCGCCAGATGGAAAAAGAAAAGCTGCTGGCCCTGGAAACGGACGAGCAGAAAAATATCCTGGTGAAAATGCTGTAATCTTCGCGCGTTTCTTCCGGACCGGAAAGGGCAGCAGGATCGCATTCAAACAAATACAGAAGCCCCGGGGGAAAACGCCAACGTTCTCCCCCGGGGCATTATTTTGCTTGTTGCCGTCGCCCGCCGCGCCGGGATGCTCCCCGTCCCGTCACGCCCGGAGCATTTCCATTTCAACGCACTTCCAGGTTTCGCCCATGACGGTATATCCGGTGGGCGGCAGATCCGGGATCTCCCGGAGGCCCGCAGCGCGGTAGCAGCGGTACGCCGCCGGGTTGTTTTCAAACACCCCCAGAGTGAGCCGCTTCGCCCCCAGCGCATCGAAGGCGTACCCCGCCGCCAGGCGCAGCATTTCCTTTCCCAGGCCCTGGCCCCGGCGGGTGCTGTCCACGATCACGAAGCCCAGGCGCGCCGCGGTCCTTTCCGCGTCCGTGAACCGCAGGATCAGATGGCCCGCGATGCTTTCCTCCTCCACCGCGGTCAGGGGATAAAACTGCCCCGCCGGGCAGTCGCCGTTGCGGAGCAGGTATTTTTCGTTCATATCCGCCGCGGTGACGGGGAAGGACGGATAACGGTCCGCGCTCCACTGGCGCAGCGCCTTTTCATCCGGGATCCAGGATACGATGGTTTCCGCGTCTCCGGGCGAATACGGCCGCAGGATCACCGGTCGTCCCCCAGGAAGAATACCGCCAGGGTGCCCGGCCCGGAATGGGCGCCGATGATGGCCCCGATGGGGGCGATCATAACGTGCTCCGGCTCGAAGCCCAGGGCGCGGATGGCCTCCAGGGTGTATTCCGCGTCCGCCCGGCAGTCGCCGTGGCCGATGAACAGGGTCTGCCCCGCTTTGGGATTGGCCCGCTCCGCCACCTTTTCCGCCAGGCGCTTCAGGGATTTTTTCCGTCCCTGCACCTTTTCCATGGGGATCAGCTTCCCCTCGTAATCCACGTGCAGCACGGGCTTGATATTCAGCATGCTGCCCATGAACGCCGCCGTGGCGCTGACCCGGCCGCCCCGCCGGAGTGTATCCAGATCCGCCACGGTGAACCAGTGGTTGAACCGCTGGCGGTTATCCACCAGCCAGCGGGCAGTCTCGTCGATGCTCATGCCCGCGGCCCGCTTTTCGATGGCGTAATGCACGAACAGGCCCTGGCCCACGGAGGCGCACAGGGAATCCACCACCACGATCTTGGCCCCGGGGATCTCCTCCGAGGTCATGCTCTGGGCCAGCAGCGCCGCCTGATACGTGCCGGACAGGCCGGAGGAAAACACGATGCACAATATCTCTTCCCCCCGGCCCGCCAGCTTGCGGAACATCTCCTGATATTCCACGGCGCTGACCTGGGAGGTGGTGGCCATCTTCCCGCCGCGCACCGCCTCATAGAAGGGATGCCAGGTAGCCTCGTCCCCGGGAACGCAGGGATGATCCGCCCCGTCCATGCGGTAGGTCATGGGCATCACGGCCAGTTTTTCCACTTTTTCCACATAATCACGCGGCAGATCGCACGCCGCGTCCGTTACGATCCAGAACGACATCTTTCGTATCCCCCTCCTGCTTATTCCGGATACCTGAGCTGCGGCGTTTCCAGCGCCGCCAGGTACCGCCGGGCGTAATATTTCGCCATATCCAGATTCTGATCCTGGTAATTGCCGCATTCCTCCGGGCTGGCCCCGGGGATCGGCCCTTCAAACGCCAGGATGAATCCGAGCATATCCCGCACCAGGGGCAGCGCGTCCTCCGCCTCCAGGCGGCCGAACATCACCAGATAAAACCCCGTGCGGCAGCCCATGGGGCCGAAATAGATGATCCCGTCCTTTTCCGGGCCGCTGCGCAGGTACGTGGCCCCCAGGTGCTCCAGGGTGTGCACCGCCGGAGTGTCCATCACCGGCTCCAGGTTGGGCCGGGTGAAGCGCAGATCGAAAGTGGTGACGGGGCGCTCCTCCCCGCCGTCCCGGCGGCTCACATACAGCCCCGGCAGCAGCCGGGTGTGGTCCACCCGGAACGATGCGATCTTTTCCATGCCTTCCTCCGTATCAACAAGGTATGTTCATTATACCGCAAAGGGCGCTTTTTGTCATCCCCGTCACATCTGCTCCATTTCGCAGTAGGCGCACACGTACTTGGTGGGGATGCGGGTCAGCTGCCCGTGGCGCATCACCTGATGCACCGGATAGAACAGCGGCTCCAGCCCCTGCTCGGTGGAGGAAATGCAGCGGGGGTTCCGGCATTTTTTGCCCGTAGTGATGAGCACCCGGCCGGGCCGGGGCGGGAGATGGGTCTCCCCCATGAGCTTCAGGATCAGCGCCTTGCGCATGATCTTGCCGTACATCACCTGCTTGAAATAGCAGGCCCGGGGATCCTGATCCACCTTCACGTCAATCTCGTTCACCCGGGGCAGGGGGTGCATCACGATCATATCCTGCTTCGCCAGGCGCATTTTTTCTTCGTCCAGGATGTAGCTGTCCTTGAGCCGCAGGTATTCCTCCACGCTGAAGAAGCGCTCCTGCTGGATGCGGGTCATGTACAGCGCGTCCAGCCCGCCGATCTCCTCCTCCAGCGATTCCGCTTCCCGATAGGGAATGCCCGCTTCCGCCAGGTCCGCCACGATGTTTCCCGGCGCCCGCAGCTCCCGGGGGGAAATGAGGACGAATTCATTCCCCGGATACCGGCTCAGCGCCCCGATCAGGGAATGCACCGTGCGGCCGAATTTGAGGTCCCCGCACAGGCCGATCTTCAGATGGTCCAGCCGCCCTTTCTCGCGCCTGAGGGTCATCAGATCCGCCAGGGTCTGGGTGGGGTGATGGTGGCCGCCGTCCCCGGCGTTGATCACCGGCACGGTGGAGGACTGCACCGCCGCCCAGGGCGCGCCCTCCAGGGGATGGCGCATGGCGATGATATCGGCGTAGCAGCCCACGGTGCGGACGGTATCCCGGACGGATTCGCCCTTGGCGGCGGAGGAATTGTTCGCCCCCGCGAAGCCGATCACGTGGCCGCCCAGCTCGTACATGGCGGCCTCGAAGGACAGCCGCGTGCGGGTGGAGGGCTCGAAAAACAGCGTGGCCAGCTTTTTCCCCTCCATGGCCCTTTCATATTTTTCCGGGTGGGCTTCAATGTCCGCCGCCGTATCCAGCAGCGCGTCCAATTCCTCCACCGTCAGATCCGTGATGCTCAGCAAATGGCGCATGCCGGGGCTCCTTTCCGTTTTTACGTGTCGATCCTGACCAGCTCGGTCAGGGCGATGTTCCGGTAATTGATGTCCTCCCGCAGAGAAAAGCCCTGGGCCTCCCAGAAGGCGTTGCCCGCCCCGTTCCGCTTGAACACCAGCAGGGCGGCCTTGCTGATCCCCTGTTCCCGGAAGGCGGAGAGGCATTCCCGGGCGAGCCGCGCCCCGATGCCCCGGCGCCGGCAGTCCTCCCGGACGCACATGTGGTACACATACCCCCGGCGCCCGTCCTGCCCGGCCAGGATCACCCCCGCGATCTTCCCTTCTTCCTCCGCCACGAAGGAAAGGCCGGGGTTCCGGCGCAGGAGCCTGTCGATGCCCTCCCGGGAATCGTCCCGGTCGTTGAAGCCCATGTTCTTGCTCTGCATCCACAGTTTCCAGACCTGCTCGTAATCCCCGATCTGCATTTCCCGGATCGTCACGTTCATTTTTTCAGTTCCTTTCGGCGAGCAGCCGGTCGATTTCCCGGCCCAGGGCCCGCTTCATTTCCTCCAGCTCCGCTGCCCCGGGGCGGGCGGCGTCATCGTACATTTTCTCCATGGGATACCACCACACCGGGCCCTTGCCGCGATTCCCATAAGCTTCCAGATCTCCCGTCACCCGGGGAAACAGGTGCCAGTGCAGATGGCTGTCCCCCATGCCCAGCAATTCATAATTCATTTTTTCCGCGTGGAAGGCCCGGGAAACGGCCTGGGCCACCAGGCACATTTCCTCCATGAACTTCGCCCGGCGGGCGGGGGCCAGATGAAACAGCTCGCTTGCGTCCCCGTGCTCCTTGTACAGAAACAGGGTGTAGCCCCGGAAATGCTGATGGTCGCCGATCACCGCGTAGCCCGTTTCCATTTCCCGGACGAACCAGGGGTTTTCCCCGCGCTGGATCATCCCGATGCGGTCACAGATCAGGCACACAGGCGATCTCTCCTTTTTCCATGGCTTCCCGGATCAGCAGCAGCGTTTGGTATTCCCTTTGATTATACGTGCGTTCGCCTTCCCTGTCCAGCATCGCTTCGTTTTTCCTGATGGCTTCTTCGATGGGATACAGCACGCAGCGAAAGCCCGCCTGCCGTTCGTTGGGGGAATAGCGGCATTCGTCCCGTTCCTCCCCGACGGCGCAGGTATACAGCCGGCTGATCTGGTGCCACACGGCGTTTTCCCGGATGGACAGGCGTTTTTCCACGATTTCCCCAAAGGGGCGGACGGTGGATGGGATCACCGTGTAGCCCGTTTCCTCCTTCACTTCCCGGATCAGGGCCTGCACCTCGTTTTCCCCCGGCTCGATGCCGCCGCCAGGGAGCTTGACTTCGCCGTACTGATTCTCCGTCAGCAGCAGCCGGCCCCCGATCAGGATGATTCCCCGGGCGGCGATGCGGCGGATCTCCGGCAGCCCATCCCCGTAATCCCGAGCGTCCAGCGTCAGGATCCTTCGCATCGCCGGTCACTTCCTCATCCAGCTTTCGTCGGCGGGGTTGTCCCGGAACTGCAGCAGCCTTGCGCAGTCTTCTTGTTTGATGTAGCCTTCCTCCGCCGCCACCTCCACCAGCGCGTCCAGGCAGCAGAGGCTGATGTTCTCCACGTTGGCCGCGGCCAGGCGGTCGAGGCCCTTCTTCATGCCGTAGGTGAAAATGCTGGCGATGCCCAGCACCTCCGCCCCCGCCTGGCGCAGGGCGTCCACCACCTCGATGACGCTGCCGCCGGTGGAGATCAGATCCTCCACCACCACCGTCTTCTGGCCTTTTTCGATCCTGCCTTCGATCTGGTTGCCCCGGCCGTGATCCTTGGCGCCGGAGCGCACATAGCCCATGGGGAGATTCATCAGATGGCCGGTGATGGCGGCGTGGGCGATGCCGGCGGTGGAGGTGCCCATGAGCACCTCGGCATCGGGATAGTACGTTTCGATCAGGGCCTTGAGCCCCTCCTCCACGTGGGTGCGCACTTCCGGCGCGGTAAGGGTCAGACGGTTATCGCAGTAAATGGGCGATCTGATGCCGCTGGCCCAGGTAAAGGGCTCCTCCGGCCGCAGGAACATGGCGCGGATGGACAACAGATCGTGGGCGATGGTCCGGGCGACAGTATTCATGGGGAAAAACTCCTTTCTTTTTTTGCGGGGGAACCGCTCTTTGGGGACCAAAGCGCGGTTCCCCGCGCCCCTTCCGAGAAAGCCGATTGGGGGAAATGTTTTGTGACGCGATGATGGCTGGTTATTCCAGTTTTTTCAGGCCGTCAAACAGATCGTTGAATGATTTCATGGTTTTACATCGGCCGAAAGAAAGCTCCCTGTTTTCCCCGTATTCCAGCAGGAAGCACTTGGCCAGTTCTTCCACGGTCTGTTCCAAAGTGGTGAAAAACTGGGTCATAGCGAAATCCCGGGCGGGGGAATCCTCCGGGAACGCAGCGTCGATCAGCGTTTCCGCGGTCTGGTCCAGGGGATACATTTTCAGGTGCATCAGTTCGTGAACGATCACTTCTTCGATGTTCTCCTGCTTCGGGTTCACGGCGTTGAGCAGCACCACGGCCTTGCGGTCGTCGCAGTCGATTTTGATGTCCCCGGTTTTCCGGAAGTCCCTGTCCTCCACCAGCTCCAGGCGCGCGTCCCAGGCGGGATAAATCCGCAGCTTTCTGATCCACTTTTCAAAAAGCGTTTGAATCTCTTGCTCTTTCATTGTTCATATTTCCTTTTTATGCCGCTTTTTCGGAGGGGGCCTGGGGGAACCGCTTTTTGGCCTCAAAAAGCGCGGTTCCCCCAGACTCATTTCCCATCAAACTCCCGCACGCACCGGCGGTAGGCGGCCACGGGGTCGTCGGCCCGGGTGACGGGGCGGCCCACCACGATAAAATCGCTGCCGCTCCGCCGCGCCTTTTCGGGGGTCATCACCCGGCGCTGGTCGTCGGCGGCGCTGTCGGCAAAGCGGATGCCGGGGGTGACGGTAAGAAAGTCATTGCCGCAGGCCTGCTTCACCAGGGCCGCTTCCAGGGGCGAGCACACCACCCCGTCCAGCCCGGCGTCCCGGGCGTTTTTCGCGTAGTGCGCCACAGTTTTGGGCATGGACGCCTGGATGAGCAGTTCTTTTTGCATCCTTTCCTCGCTGGTGGAGGTGAGCTGGGTGACGGCCAGGAGCAGCGGCCGCGTGCCGTCCTCCCGGGTGAGGCCCTCGACGGCGGCGCGCATCATATCGGCGGTGCCCGCGGCGTGGACGTTCACCATGTCCACGTCCAGGCGGGACAGCACCCGCATGGCGGATTTTACGGTGTTGGGGATGTCATGCAGCTTCAGATCCAGAAAAATCCGATGTCCCCGGGCCTTCACCTGCCGCACGATCTCCGGCCCCTCGGCGTAGAACAGCTCCATGCCGATCTTGACGAAGGGCTTCTCCTCTTTGAACCGATCCAGGAAAGCGTATACCTCCTGCGCGGAGGGAAAGTCCAGGGCGATAATGACGCCGTGCTTCATGCGTGCGCACCTCCTATGATTTCCCGCAGGGATCCGATCCCCAGTTTCTCCATTTCCAAGGGCAGCTGCTCAATGATTTCCTTACAGACGAAAGGATTCACCAGATTCGCCGCCCCCACCTGCACGGCGGACGCGCCGCAGAGCATCATTTCGATCACGTCCCGGGCGCAGCTCACCCCGCCCATGCCCATCAGCGGGATCTTCACCGCTTCGTACACCTGATACACCATTCGCAGCGCCACCGGCAGCACCGCCGGGCCGCTGAGCCCGCCGGTCACGTTGGCCAGAACGGGCTTTCTGCTTTTCAAGTCCACCCGCAGGCCCAGCAGCGTGTTGATGAGGGAAAGCCCGTCCGCCCCCGCGTCCTCGCAGGCCTTCGCGATGGATACGATGTCGGTCACGTTGGGCGAGAGCTTGATGAACACCGGCTTTTTCGTGACGCGCTTCACCGCTTTTGTCACCGCCGCGGCGGATTCCGGGCAGGTGCCGAAGGCAAGGCCGCCGCCGTGGACGTTGGGGCAGGAAATATTGACCTCCAGGATGCCCACCTGCGCCTGTCCGTCCAGCATTTCGCAGGTCCTTTCGTATTCCTCAACGGAAAACCCGCTGACGTTGGCGATCACGGGCTTTTGAAAATACGCCTTCATTTCCGGCAGCTCATGGGCGATCACGTGCTCCGCGCCGGGGTTCTGCAGCCCCACGGCGTTGAGCATCCCTATGGGCGTTTCGGCGATCCGCGGCGTGGGGTTGCCGAAGCGGGGATGCAGCGTGGTGCCCTTGAAGGAAAAGGAGCCTAAAATGTTGATGTCGTAATATTCCGCGAATTCCTTCCCGTACCCGAAGCACCCGCTGGCGGGGATCACGGGGTTGGAAAGCCGCAGCCCGCACAGATCAACGGACAGATCTACCATGGCAGTTCCTCCTTCCGGAACACGGGCCCGTCCTTGCACACCCGGCGGGGGCCGTGATTCGTCTGAACGGTGCAGCCCATGCAGGCCCCGAAGCCGCAGGCCATCCGCTCCTCCAGGGAAAACTGGCCGGGCGCGGGGCATTTCCCGTACACCGCCCGCAGCATGGGCAGCGGCCCGCAGGCGAACACGGAATCGTAATTATCCGGCAGCGCGTCGGTCACGAAGCCCCTGACGCCCGCGCTCCCGTCCAAAGTGGTCAGCGTCACGGGCACGCCCAATTCCTCAAACTCGTCCTTCAGGAAGATTTCTTCCTTCCTGTTGAAGCCCAGGATCACCGACGGCTGCTTCCCGGCGGCCAGGAACGCCTTGGTCAGCGCGTACAGGGGCGGGATGCCCACGCCGCCGCCGATCACCAGGGGACGCGCGCCGCAGTCCGTCACATCGTAGCCGTTGCCCAGGCCGTTGAGAATATCCAGCACGGCCCCGGTTTCCATACGGGAGAGCGCATCCGTGCCCTGGCCCACGGCCTTGTAGATCAGCGTCATGCCGTTTTCGTCCCAGTCGCACAGGGAAATGGGCCTTCTCAGGTAAAAGCCGGGCACCCGGATCTGGCAGAACTGCCCCGGGGCCTTCACCATGGACGTGTCCCCCGCCAGGTCCAGCAGGAACACGCCGGGCGCGATCTGCGCGTTTTCTACGATCTGATACTGCATAGCAGACTCCTTTGTGAAAATCGTGAACCGATCCTGCCGATCAACAAAACGGAATTTGACTCTTTGCCGTTACAATAGTTTTCGCATGACAGCCTGCCCGTTTTCCCTGGCGACTTCCATAAACCCCGCTTTCTGATAAAGGGATAAAGGGCCTTGATAATCAAAATCATTTCGTATGTCAGAGAGTTTCGGGTATCCTTCAACGGCAGCATATCCCTTTGCTTTGGCGTCCGCGCAAACTCTGTCAATGAATGCTGACGCGATGCCCATTCCCCGGTATTCAGGCGCGATTTCAAAACATACGATTGATATCGTTTTCCCGCAGCTGATCTCCCTCGCAAACGCAGGAACAAACCCGGCATAGCTCTCTCGATCCGCCGCATTGCACCATCCGACAGATTGATCTCCGTCATACGCCAGGTATCCGTGAATCCGGTTCCTGCCAAGCATTTCCACCGCATACCTGCGCAGCGTTTCCTTCACGCCAGATGATGCAAATTCACTGACCATCTTTTTAATCTGCTCTTCCTCCTGATTCGGGGAAGTGCAATAGCACGGGCCGTTTGGATTGTCATCCGTAAACGCGCGATGATCGAAAAAGTCCAGATAATCAGCGTTCAGTTCAGCGGTCAGCGGCCGGATCACGATTGTTTTCATCAGGCATCCTCCTTCGACAGGACCGACACAAGATAATCCGCGTTTTCCTCAACCGGCAGTGTCCCGTCAATCCGGGTCACAGGGCGATCAAGCGTTTCAAGCCAGTCCGTGACATAAGTTTCAGGTCTGCTGTCTGTCAGTGAAAACCACTTGCTCTCTTTCTCATACAGGTCGCCGCCCGGAAGAATCCTGTTTCCGAATTTCTGGAAAGAGCGGTCCCGGACGCGCCGGCTTCGGATCTGCTTCGGAACCTCAATCAGGACGATATGGTCCAGTGATGCGATCAGCTTGCCGCCGTAATTCCCCCTCACAGCCGCAAAGATAAACCTGTGATTTGCGCTGATTTTTTCTTCCAGAAGCCGGATCACTTCTTCTTCGCTTCTCGAACCGGAAAATGGGTACAAAGGATCTGTCTTCGGGAAAAAGAGGTCTTCATTGTCTATGAATTCATATCCCATCCGGTCAGCCAGCGTTTTCCCCAGGGTACTTTTCCCACTTCCGTTGAGCCCGCATATCAGAATTCCCATATCAAATCCTCTCGGTTCAGAAAACGAAAAGCGCCTCCGTATAAGACAAATCCCGATTTGCCGTTCAATCCTTGTTCAAACCGGTCTCTTTGGTTCTTTCTCTGACCCAGAGAAAGAACACGTCCCCCTTCCCCCGTCCCTCACTCCGCGTCGATGGTGGAGATACCCAGGGTGATTTCCTCCAACACGTCCAGAAGGACCCTTACCGTATCCAGGGCGGTGAACATGGTCACGTTGTTTTCCGCCGCGCACTGGCGGATCAGGGCGCCGTCGCTTTCGTGGGTGAAGGAGCCCGGGTCCCGGGTGGAGATCACGTAGTTCACATGGCCCCGGCGGAGGGATTCCAGGATCTCCTCGCTGCCCTGGCTGATCTTCTTTTTCACCCGGGTGCGGATGCCGTGGCTCTTTAAGAACGCCGCGGTGCCGCTGGTGGCCTCGATGTTGAAGCCCAGGTTATAAAACCTGCGGATCAGGGGCAGGGCCTCGTCCTTGTCCCGGTCGGCGATGGTGACGAAGATGGTGCCGTAATTGTTCACGTTCATGCCCGAGGACTGCATGGCCTTGTACAGCGCGCGGGTGAGGGATTTATCGTAGCCGATGGCCTCGCCGGTGGATTTCATTTCCGGGGTCAGATAGGCGTCCATGCCCCGGAGCTTGGAGAAGGAGAAGGCCGGGGCCTTCACGTACCAGCGTTTCTTTTCCTCGGGGTAGAGCACGGTGATGCCCTGGTCCTTCAGGCTTTCTCCCAGCATCACTTTGGTGGCGATGTCCGCCAGGGGCCAGCCGGTGGCCTTGGAAAGGAAGGGCACCGTGCGGGAGGACCGGGGGTTCACCTCGATCACGTACACGTTTTCATTTTTGTCCACGATGAACTGGATATTGAACAGGCCCACGATGCCGATGCCCAGGCCCAGCCGCCGGGTGTAATCCAGCATGGTGTCCTTCGCCTGCTGGGAAACGGAGAAGGTGGGGTATACGGAAATGGAATCGCCGGAGTGCACGCCGGTGCGCTCCACGTGCTCCATGACGCCGGGAACGAACACGCTTTCCCCGTCGCACACCGCGTCCACCTCCAGCTCCTTGCCGGTGATATACTTATCCACCAGCACGGGCTGATCGTTGCTGATGTTCACGGCGGACCGGAGGTAATGCCTTAGGCCCTTTTCATCCGCTACGATCATCATGGCCCGGCCGCCCAGCACGAAGGAGGGCCGCACCAGCACGGGATAGCCGATCTTTTCCGCCACCTTCACGCCGCTTTCCACGTCGGTGACGGCCTGGCCCTGGGGCTGAGGGATGCCCAGCGTTTCCATGATCTTTTCAAAGGAATCCCGGTTTTCCGCCCGGTCGATGGCCTCCACGCCGGTGCCGATGATCTTCACGCCCCGCTCCGCCAGGGGCGCGGCCAGGTTGATGGCGGTCTGCCCGCCCAGGGACACCACCACGCCGTCGGGCTTTTCCAGATGCACGATGTTCATCACGTCTTCCACCGTCAGGGGCTCGAAGTAGAGCTTGTCGCTGGTGGTATAGTCGGTGGACACGGTTTCGGGGTTGTTGTTGATGACGATGGCCTCGTACCCGGCTGCCCGGATGGTCCAGATGGCGTGAACGGTGGAATAATCGAATTCCACGCCCTGGCCGATGCGGATGGGCCCGCTGCCCAGCACGATGATCTTCTTTTTATCGGACACCACGGATTCGTTTTCGTCCTCGTAGGTGGAGTAAAAGTAGGGCACGTAGGATTCAAACTCGCTGGCGCAGGTGTCGATCATCTTGTACACCGGCACGATGCCCCACTGCCGGCGCAGGGCGTCAATTTCCTCCTCGCCCATGCCCCACACGCCGCTGATATACCGGTCGGACAGGCCCATGCGCTTGGCCCGGTACAGGGTGTCCCGGTCCCGGGGATGCGCTTTCAGAACGCTTTCAAACTCCACGATGTTGCGGATCTTGTCCAGGAACAGCATGTCGATCTGGGTAGCGTTGTAGATCAGCCCCAGATCGACCCCATTGCGGATCAGCTGGGCGATGGCGAAAATGCGCTGGTCGCTGCCGTCCCGGATATAGGAGAGCAATTCCTCGCTGGGGGTATCGCGGAATTTGGGCGAATCGATGTGCCAGGCCCCGGTCTCCAGGGAGCGCAGGGCCTTGAGCAGGCTTTCCTCAATGGTGCGGCCCACGCTCATCACTTCGCCGGTGGCCTTCATCTGGGTGGAAAGCTTGTTGCTGGCGCCGTCCAGCTTATCGAAGGGGAAGCGGGCGATCTTGGTCACCACATAGTCCAGGGAGGGCTCGAAGCAGGCGGGGGTGTTCGCCAGACGGATCTCATCCAGCCTCAGGCCCACCGCCACCTTGGCGCTGACCCGGGCGATGGGATAGCCCGTCGCTTTGCTGGCCAGGGCGGAGGAGCGGGACACCCGGGGGTTCACCTCGATCAGGTAATACCGGAAGGAATTGGGGTCCAGGGCGAACTGCACGTTGCAGCCCCCTTCGATGCCCAGGGCGCGGATGATCTTGAGGGCGCTGTCCCGCAGAAGCTGGTATTCCTTATTGGTCAGGGTCTGGCTGGGGGCCACCACGATGCTGTCCCCGGTGTGGACGCCCACGGGGTCGATATTCTCCATGTTGCAGATGGCGATGGCGGTATCGTTCCGGTCCCGCATCACCTCGTATTCGATCTCCTTGTAGCCCTTGATGCTCTTTTCCACCAGCACCTGATGCACGGGGCTGAGCTTCAGGGCGTGGGCGGCCAGCTCCCGCATTTCCTCCTCGTTGTCCGCAAAGCCGCCGCCGGTGCCCCCCAGGGTGAAGGCCGGGCGCAGCACCACGGGATAACCGATCTCCGCCGCGGCGGACAGGGCTTCCTCCAGGGAATTGGCGATCACCGAGGGCAGCACCGGCTCGCCCAGGCGCAGGCACAGCTCCTTGAATTTTTCCCGGTCCTCCGCCATTTCGATGGATTCAAAGGGCGTGCCCAGGATCTCCACCTGGCACTCCTCCAATACGCCCTTTTTCGCCAGCTGCATGGCCAGGTTGAGCCCCGTCTGGCCGCCCAGACCCGGCAGAATGGCGTCCGGGCGCTCGTAGCGCAGCAGCTTTGCCACGTATTCCAGCGTCAGCGGCTCCATATACACCTTGTCGGCGATCACGGTGTCGGTCATGATGGTGGCGGGGTTGGAG
>JAFZQK010000067.1 GCA_017620455.1 Clostridia bacterium | reverse complement strand
GGGCTCTTCGGCCTTCGCGGGCTCCGTAGCGGGCTCTTCGGCCTTCACGGGTTCCGCGGCGGGTTCTTCGGCCTTCGCGGGCTCCGCGGCGGGCTCTTCGGCTTTCGCGGGCTCCGCGGCGGGTTCTTCGGCCTTCGCGGGCTCCGCGGCGGGTTCTTCAGACTTCGCGGGCTCTTCCGCAGGCGTCAGGGTCTTCTTCAGTTCATCCAGTTCTTTCTGAACCTCCGCCGTCTTCTCCTGCTCCAGCCGCAGGGCTTCCGCGGCGATCGCTTCGGCTTCCTGCTTGGCTTCCGCCTTGGCGGCTTCCACCGCGGCGGTCAGGGCTTCCGCGGCGGCCGCTTCGGCTTCCTGCTTGCCTTCCGCCTTGGCGGCTTCCACCGCGGCGGTCAGGGCTTCCGCGGCGGCCGTTTCGGCTTCCTGCTTGCCTTCCGCCTTAGCGGCTTCCACCGCGGCGGTCAGGGCTTCCGCGGCGGCCGCTTCGGCCTCCTGCTTGCCTTCCGTCTTGGCGGTCTCCACCGCCGCTTTCAGTTCTTTGTCCTTCTGCGCAATCGTATCCTGCAGTACTTTGTCAGCATCCGCCTTCGCGGTCGCCGTGGCGTCTTTGTGGTTGGCGTTGGTGATCAGCAGGACCACAAAGAGCCCCACGATTACCAGGCAAAGAACGCTGACGATTTTTTTCATGGTCGCGGACATGGATTGTTTCCTCCTTTTTGATTTTTGTTTTGAACGGGTCTTCCCTCTGCAAACGGATCAGCGGCACCGCCGCGTCCTCCCCTGCCCGATCCGTCCGCCGAAGGCAGAGAACGCAGAAAATCATATATGTATTATAAGCGCCGGGGAGGGAAAATACCATGAAATAATAGACATACACATTATGTATATAGACATTTCGGAGCCTGCGCCCGGATCCGTCCCGCGCCCGGCGGCGGGATTTTTTTCCTTGACAAGCGGGGCGGGAGCGGCTAAGATAAATGAAAGTGCGAGGAAGGGAAGAGTACCCTGCGCATGCCCGCCCGAAAGAGAGCCGCGTAAAGGTGAAAGGCGGCGGCGGCGCGGCAGGGGAACATGGCCCCGGAGCACGCGGAGGCAAGCACGATCAGCCCCCGCCGGGCAGCGCCGATATCCGCCGAATGAAGGCGCGTGTTTCTGCGCGCGAACCAGGGTGGTACCGCGTTTGATCACGCCCCTGCATCATGAACGGATGCGGGGGCGTTTCCTCAGCCCTCGCACCGGACAAAGGAGAGGATTGCCATGAACGGAAAAACCTACTACATCACCACGCCCATTTACTACCCCTCGGGCAATATGACCATCGGCCACACCTACACCACCGTGGCGGCCGACACCATGGCCCGGTTCAGGAAAATGCAGGGATACGACACCTATTTCCTCACCGGCACCGACGAACACGGCCAGAAAATCGAAAAAAAGGCCGCCGAGCAGGGCGTGACCCCCATTGCATATGTGGATAAGATCGTGGCGGAGACAAAGGAACTGTGGAAGCTGATGAACATCGAATACGACGATTTCATCCGCACCACCCAGGAACGCCATATCAAGGTGGTGCAGAAGATCTTCCGCCAGTTCTATGAGCAGGGGGATATTTACAAGAGCGAGTACGAGGGCATGTACTGCACGCCCTGCGAATCCTTCTGGACCCCCACCCAGCTGGTGGAGAAGGACGGCCAGAAGGTGTGCCCCGACTGCGGCAGGCCCTGCCAGCCCATGAAGGAGGAAAGCTATTTCTTCCGCATGAGCAAATATCAGGATTGGCTCATCGGCTATATCGAAGCCCATCCCGATTTCATTCAGCCCGCCAAGCGCGCCAATGAAATGATCAACAATTTCCTCAAGCCCGGCCTGCAGGATCTGTGCGTCAGCCGCACCAGCGTCAAGTGGGGTATCCCGGTGGACTTTGATCCCAAGCACACGGTGTACGTCTGGATCGACGCCCTTTCCAATTATATCTCGGCTCTGGGCTACGGTACCGACGACGATTCTTTGTTCCGCAAATACTGGCCGGCGGACGTGCATCTGGTGGGCAAGGAGATCGTGCGGTTCCACACGATTTACTGGCCCATCATGCTCCACGCCCTGGGGCTGCCCCTGCCCAGGCAGGTGTTCGGCCACGGGTGGCTGCTGTTCGGCGCGGACAGGATGAGCAAATCCAAGGGCAACGTGGTCTACCCCCAGCCCATCGTGGCGCGCTACGGCGTGGACGCCCTCCGGTATTACCTGATGCGCGAAATGCCCTTCGGCGCCGACGGCAATTACACCAACGAATCCTTCCTCACCCGCATGAACGCCGATCTGGCCAACGACCTGGGCAACCTGGTCAGCCGCACGGTGGCCATGCTGGAAAAGTACTTCGACGGCGTGATCCCCGCCTGGACCAACGTGACCGACGAAACGGTGGACGCGCCCCTGTGGGAGCACTGCGCCAAGCTGCCTGCCCTGGTGGAGGAGCAGATGGATAAACTGCAGTTCTCCCAGGCGCTGGCGGAGATCTGGAAGGTCGTCGGCGAATGCAACAAGTACATCGACGTCACCCAGCCCTGGGTGCTGGGCAGGGATCCGGAAAAGAAAAACCGCCTGGCCACGGTGCTGCTGATGCTGGCGGAATGCGTGCGGTTCGTGGCCGTGCTGATCCGGCCCTTCATGCCCTCCACTCCGGATAAGATCTTCGCCCAGCTGGGCATCGACGATCCCCGGCTCCAGACCTGGGATTCCCTGTCCTGCTTCGGCACGCTGCCCGAGGGCCTGAAGGTGAAGAAGGGCGACGCCCTCTTCCCCCGGATCGACGTGCAGAAGGAGCTGGAAGCCCTCAGCGGCAACGACGGGAAGAAAGAGGAAAAAGCCGCGGCAAAGCAGGAAAAGAAAGAGCAGAAGGCCGAAAAGAAAGCCGAAAAGAAGCAGGAGATCCCCGAAGGCTGCATCGGGTTTGCGGATTTTGAAAAGATCCAGCTGCGGGTGGCCCGGGTGGTGGAATGCGAACGGGTGGAAAAAAGCGAAAAGCTGCTGAAATTCCGCCTGTCCCTGGGCGCGGAGGAGCGCACGGTGCTCTCCGGCATCGCGAAATACCATACTCCCGAGGAGCTGGTGGGCAAGAAGCTGATCCTGCTGGCCAACCTGGCGCCCCGGAAGATCATGGGCATCGAAAGCCAGGGCATGCTGCTCTCCGCCGTGAAGCAGAACGAGGACGGCACCGAGACCCTTCGGCTCCTCACCGCCGATCCCATCATGCCCGACGGCGCGGAAATCGGCTGAGAAAAAACACAAAAACGGTTCTCCCCGGAGCCCGCTGGCGACGAACGCCGGCTCCGGGGAGCTTTTTTCGTGAAACGCCGGATATTCACCCAAATCCAATGGGATCTTCAGGAGCTTCACAGGAAAATCTAATGAAAAGAGGGTATCATGGATCCCTGGGGCGGCGGATCCGGCGCGCCAGCGCGCGCAGGGGCAGGCGCACGGCCAGGCGGTAGGCGGCGAAGCCGCACAGCATCCCCAGGGGCGCGTACAGCCGCGCCTGATCCTCCAGGGACAGGACCAGGGCGGCCAGGCACAGCGCCGCGGACAGCAGGCACCAGAGGATATCCAGCACGGGAAGGACCGCCCCGGGCGCCCGGCGTCGCAGGGGCGAGAGCAGATCGTAAAGCGCCCCGGCGGCTGCCCCCGCCCCCACCAGGAAAAGCAGGCCTTGCCCCTGCCGGGCCGTTTCCTGAAAAATCATCCCTTGTTCCTGCGGAACCAGCCGCGCCGGGCCCCCCGGGGCGGATAGACGATGCTGTCGATTTTTCCCTCCACCGCCATCTGCCCCTCCTCCAGGTTCAGGCGGGTCACGTGCAGGCCTTCCCCGGCGAGGGTCACTTCGCCCGCCTCCGTCATCAGGATCACCTGGCCTTCGTCGAACGCCAGCACCTCGCTGACGCCGGTGAGGACGGCCCGCTGGCGGTTGTCCAGGGTGAGGGCGTGAGGCTTGGGCGCCGGACGCGGGCGGGGGGCGGATGCTGCTTTTTCCATGGGCTCACCTCCGGAACCACTTTATGCGGAAAAATGATGGAATATCCCGGCACTTTTCCGTGCGCAAAGCGTTGAAAACGGGGGAGGATTGTGATATACTACACGCGGAAAAGAGCGCCGTTTTGATGCTTTCGGCAGGAAAAACGTATCGTTCGGCGCCTTTTGCTTGCGATTTTTCCGGGAACTGCTATCCTTCAGGATGCAGGATCTGACGGAAAGGAGATGCAACGGAATGCAGAAAAAGAAGAAAGAATCCCGCGCGATGCTTTACGCCCTGCTGGCCATGGGCGCGGCGGTGGTGCTTTATTCCCTGATCTTCAAGCTGTACCGCTGGCAGCATTACCTGATCTGCGTCGGCGTGGCGCTGCTGGTGGGGCGGATCGTGTACGTGATGGCCCAGGGGCTGGATACCAGCAAGGAAGCCCCCGTGCAGCAGCAGATCCCCAAGACGGGGGACGCCGCGGCGGATTCCCTGGTGGAAAAGGGCCAGGAGATGATGGCCCAGATCCGGGAGGAAAACGAAAAGATCCCGGACGCGGAATTGACGGACCAGATGAACCGCCTGGACGACGTGAGCAGCCGCATCTTCCATACCGTGGCGGAGCAGCCGGGCAAGGCGCCCCAGATCCGCCGCTTCATGGATTATTATCTGCCCACCACCCTGAAAATGCTGCAGGGCTACCGCAAAATGGAGGAGCGGCACGTTTCCGGCCAGGAAGCCCAGGCCACCCGGACCCAGATCCGCCGGGCCATGGACGTGGTGCTCAAGGCCTTCGACAAGCAGCTCAACGCCCTGTATCACGACGATATGCTGGATTTGTCCACCGATATCGATGTCATGGAGACCATGCTGCGCCAGGACGGCCTGGTGGAATCCGGCATCAAGGGTGAGCAAGCCAACGAATAAAAGCGCTCAAGCATACTTCCGTCAGAAACTGAAAGGAGATCGTTCCCATGTCTGAAAACACTGCCCCCATGGAACAGGAAGCCGTTCACGCCGCCCCGATCCTGACGCTGAACCCCGAAATCGGCGACAAGAAGATCCTGGAGCAGGCCGTGGAAATGCTGGACAGCCTCAAGACCCCCGAAGCCCCTGACGCCGGCAAGGCCGTGGAAGCGGCCCAGAGCCTGGAGGAGAGCCTCACCGAAGCGGAAAAGGTGCAGGTGGCCGCTTTCGCCAAGACCATCGACCTGACCAACCCCGACCATGTGATGCTCTACGGCGCGGACGCCCAGAAGAAGGTGTCTTCCTTCGCCGACAGCGTGCTGGCCTCCGTCAAGACCGACGATACCGGCGATGTGGGCGACATGCTGGCCAATCTGATCGCCAACCTCAAGGAATTCAACACCGCCGGCGAAAAGCCCAAGGGTATCCGCGGCTGGTTCTTCGGCGCCAAGAAGCAGATCGCCTCCATCCAGGCCAAGTACGACACCGTCTCCGTCAATGTGGAAAAGATTGCCTCCGACCTGGAAGGCCATCAGGTGCAGCTGCTCAAGGACGTGGCCATGTTCAACCGCCTGTACGATATGAACCTGGAATACTTCCATGAGCTGACGCTCTACATCGTGGCCGGCGAACAGCGCCTCAAGGAAGTGCGGGACACCGATCTCAAGGCCCTGCAGGACGCCGCCGAAAAATCCGGCGATTCCATGGACGCCCAGAAGGCCAACGACCTGGCCGCCCAGTGCGACCGCTTTGAAAAGAAGCTGTACGATCTGAAGCTGACCCGCCAGATCTCCATGCAGATGGCGCCCCAGATCCGCCTGCTGCAGAACAACAATTCCCTGCTGGTGGAGCGCATCCAGTCCACCCTGGTGAACACCCTGCCTCTGTGGAAGAACCAGATGGTGCTGGCCCTGGGCCTGCATCACAGCCAGCAGGCCATGAAGGCTCAGCAGGCCGTGACCAACATGACCAACGAGCTGCTTAAAAAGAACGCCGAAACGCTGCATATGGGCACCATCGAGACCGCCAAGGAGTCCGAGCGCGGCATCATCGATATCGAAACCCTGGTGGCCACCAACCAGAGCCTGATCGACACCATCAACGAGGTGTCCCGCATTCAGCAGGAAGGCCGCGAGAAGCGCGCCGCCGCCGAAAAGACCCTGGCCGATATGGAAAGGAACCTGAAAGAAAAGCTGCTGACCATGTAATGGGGGATTGTCCCCTTCCGGGGCTTCTCCCTGCCGGGGGAAGCCCCGTTCCATACTGCTTTTGAGAACCGTGAGGAGGCTGCCATGAAACTGCGTACCGGATGGGCCGTGGTGCTGTTGATTCTGTTGATCGTGTTTGCCGTGTGCTTCGGCGCGTACCGGGGCTGGAGCGGGGAGCGCGCGCGGGTGGAGGAAACCTACGCGGGGCTGGAAACCATGATGCAGGCCCGGGTGGAGGCGGCATATAACCTGCTGGCGGTGGCCGGAAGGGAACAGTACGTCAAAACCGCGGACGAAGGCTTCCTGGACGCCGTGAACCGGGTGAAAGCGGACAAGGACGTGCTGGAGGGCAGCGCCTCCCTGCGGGAAAAAGCGGAAGCCAACGAAAACCTGACGGTGGACGCCCAGGCCCTTCTGCAGCGCCTGGCGGCTTTGCCCGCCGTGCAGGCGGACGAAAGGGACCGGATGTACGCCGAATCCTATCTGCCCCAGATGATGGAGCAGAGCGGGGAAAAGACCGCCGGGGCCCAGTACAACAGCGCTGCGGCGGAATTCAATAAAAAAATCAACAGCACCTTCAGCGGCATGATCGCCAGGATCCTGGGGATCCGGCCGGCGGAAGAGTTCCTGCGGAAATGAACGAGGGGAGAGGAGGAAGCGTCATGCGCAAAACGATAGCTGCCATTATGATCCTTTTGCTTTGCCTGGCGGCGCTGCCCGGGGTCCGGGCCGAGGAGTATCCTCCCTTCCAGGGCATCGTGGCGGATATGGCCGGGGTGCTGGGCGAGGATGCGGCGAAGGACCTGACGGACCTTGCCGGAAAGCTGGAAGCCGCCGTGGACGGCCGCGTGTACGTGCTCACCCGGCATTTCCTGGGCGGCGCGTCGCCCCAGAGCTACGTGGACCAGGTGTTCCGGGTGTGGAACCTGAAGGAGAACGATATCCTGCTGCTGATGGTGGTGGGCGAGGAAAGCTACGCCGTGGCGCTGGGCGATCTGGCCAAGGGCAGCCTGACCAAGGAAAGCCTGGATATGCTGATGGCGAATCATTTCCGCGCCGCTTTCCTGAAAAGGGAATACAGCCGGGCTGCCGGGGAAACCGCCGTGGCGCTGGCCCAGGCCCTGGCCAAAGCCCAGGGGACCGGGCTGAACGTGACCGGGCTTCCGGGCGCGGAGGAAGAGCCTATCGCCACCCCCGAGCCCCAGACCTGGGAACAGGTCTGGCAGGGAATGTTCGCCCAGAACGATTATCAGGAAAAGTATCAGGACTGGAACCAAAGCTGGGAGCAGGAAGAGCATAAATCCAACTGGGGCAGCATCATCATCTGGATCCTGGTGATCTATTTCCTGTTTTTCCGCAAAAAGCGCCGCGGGCGGAGGTAGGCGGCAATGCGCCTGTGCATGATTTCGCTGGACGCGGTGGCGCAGCCCGACGCGGACAGGCTTCTGGGCCTGCCCGCGCTTTCTGCGCTTGCGGAGGAGGGGGTCTTCTGCCGGAATGTGAAGACGGTGTACCCCACCCTCACCTATCCCATCCACGCGTCCCTGCTGACGGGGTGCCGTCCCCTTTCCCACGGCGTCGGCCATAACCAGCCCTTCCAGCCGGATACGCCGCCCCGGATGCGGAAATGGTACTGGCGCGTGGGGGACATCAAAAGAAAAACGCTGTATCAGGCGGCCCGGGAAAGAAAAATGAGCGTCGCGTCCATCCTGTGGCCGGTTTCCGGGAAAAACCCCTACGTGCGCAGGAATTTCCCGGAGGTGCTTCCCCTGCCGGGGGAGAACGCGGCGCTGAAAATGCTGCGCTACGCCGGGCTGTGGATCCTGAAAATGGAGCTGCTTTACGGAAAACAGCGCAAAAGCATCCAGCAGCCGGATCTGGACGATTACGCGGCGCTGCTGTGCGAAAAGCTGTACGCCTCCCGCCGCCCGCCCCGGGTGCTCACCGTGCATCTGGTGGACTGCGACGCCATGCGCCACCGCTACGGCACGGACAGCGAGGAAGCCCGCGCCGCCATGACGCGGCTGGACGGCCGGGTAAAAAGGATCGTGGACGCGGTGGAAAAGGCCGGGCTCACGGAGGAAACGCTGTTCTGCGTGGTCAGCGATCACGGCCAGGAGGACGCCCCCCGGGGCATCCCGCTGGACCGGGAACTGCAGGCCGCATGCGGCGCCCGGGCCCAGAGCCTGGGCATGGGCGCGTATATCTTCGCCGATGATCTGACCGCCGCCTGGCGTGCCCTGGACCGCCGCCGGGAGGAATGGGGCATCGCCCGGATCCTGGGGGAGGAAGAGATCCGCGCCCTGGGCGGGCCGGAAAACGTGCGCCTGGCGGTGGACGCACAGCCCGGCTGCTGCTATATCGACCGGGACGGGGAAACCCGGGGGGAGCACGGCTTCGGCCTGGACCGTCCGGGAGCCCGGACGCTGCTGTGGCTCAAGGGTCCGGGGATCCGGAAGGGGACGGAACTGAAGGAAGCCGATCTGGTGGATATCGCGCCCACCCTGGCCCGGGCGCTGGGGCTGTCGCTGCCCGACGCGGAGGGCAGGGCGCTGGAAGAAGCGTTTCGGTAAGGAACGGCGGAAAGGCGGTGTCTGTATGGCCGGGAAAGCCATTGTGACGTATTTTTATCATTCGGGGTTCACCGTTGCGGTGGAAAAGACGCTGCTGGTGTTCGATTACTGGCGGGGCGAAAACGGGGAGCTGCCCGGGAACGCCCAGCTGTCCTCCCGGGATTTTGAGGGGTACGATCAGATCCTGGTGTTCGTATCTCACGATCACGAGGATCATCTGGACGAGGTGATCTATTCCTGGGATCACGAGCATCTGCCCATGACCTATATCGTATCCGACGATCTGCCCATCGGCAAGCGGGGCAAGCGCATGAAGCCCGGGGACGAAATGACCGTGGGGGACGCGCAGATCCGCGCCTTCGATTCCACGGACAAGGGCGTGTCCTTTTACGTGACGGTGGGCGGACTGCACATTTTCCACGCCGGGGACCTGAACCTGTGGCATTGGCGGGACGAAAGCACTTTGCGGGAGATCGCCAAGGCGGAAAAGGATTATTACGCCGCCGTGGCGCCCATCGAAGGGCTGCCCATGGATATCTGCATGTTCCCGGTGGACCCCCGGATGGGCGGCATGTACGACGCGGGGGCCAATCATTTCATCATGGCGGTGAAGCCCCGGCTGTTCATCCCCATGCACTGGCAGAACCGCCCCGAGGTGGCGCTGACCTATGCCCGCAAAGGGCGCACCAAGTATACCGAGGTACTGGCCCTGACGAAGCCCCGGGAACAGGCGGAGCTGACCTTCGACGAGTACGAACTGCACATCCGGGTGACGGACGCCACGCCCATGGCCGGGGAGGAAACGCCGGCGGCCGCGCCCCAGGAAGTGGACCTGGGCGCCCTGAACACGTCCGATCCCTTCGCGGATACGGACCTGCCGGTGCAGCTTTCGTGATCCGGATACGATGTTGTGGATTTATAATAAATAAAGACACAAAAAATAATTACAGACGCAAACAAAGAATCCTTGAAAGCGCCCGGATCTCGAAAAATACGCACCAAGGCTCCCATGCTGCCTGCATAGGCGGCCTGGGAGCCTTGGCATTCAGTAGGATTTATTTACCAAATCAAGCCCGTAATCCTGCGGCGTTCCGTTCATTGCATCTGTGACCTGCATTCCCGCGTAATTATAACGAGGCCTCGACATAAGGTATCGGCGGGTTGACACCGAGATCCAGATACAACTGGCTCTGCTTGGACAGTACTTCTCCTACTCGGAGTTTATCACCAGGATTTTCAAAGCATTCAATAACATCCAGTTTGTCCAATACCTGCTGAAGCGTGTAGTCCTTAAAGAGATTGTTGTCCTGCATTTGCTTCTTAATGTAGGAGAGATAGATCAGAGCAACAAACTCCACGAAAAGCTTTCCGCTCAGGCTTGTTTCGGAAGAAACCAAAGCTCTTCGGAGATTCAGCTTCTCTTTCAGATTACCAAAGGCTTTCTCAAGGCACGATTTGTGATCATCCAGTCCATCCGATCGTTTTGCAAAGGGCGATTCCGTCGAATTCGTCATGCCCCCCAATTCCGAAGCCAAGGACCAGTCCCTGACCGGCGAACAGATCCGGATGCGCCTCGGTTTCCTCAGCGAACGGGATTTCGTGCCCGCCGCGTAAATCTGCGCTGGGCGCATCCCCGCGCCTTTTTCCGGGATCCACCGGGAAAAGGCGTTTTTTTACTGGACATTTGCCGGACTTTGGATGATAATGTAACCGGCGGAGGTGTGAAAACCGTGCTCAAGGTCCTGTGTGTGGATAATGAAACGCTGGCGCTGCAAGATATCATGTCCCTCTGCAGAAAAAACGGACAGATTATATGACCGCCCACTCCTGGGCCGGTACGGGAAGAGTATCTGGAAAGGCAGATCCAGAACCTGACGTAATCCCGGGATTTTCAAATCAGATTTCGGAAGGGGGAAAGGCATGAAAAGCCAAATGTTCAAACGGATGCTGGCGTGGGCCGCGGCGCTGCTGCTGATCCTGGCAGGGAGCTTCGGAGCGCTGGCGGAGGACGCGGACGCCCGGATCGCCGCGGATCAAATGGAGAGCATGCTGGACGCCGTGTACAGCGGGCGGAGGCAGATCCGGGACATGACGGTGAATTACGGCGCGTACGGCAAGGAAGCGGAAGCGGCGAACGCCGCGCTGCTTGAGGAGCTGGCGGCCATCAACCCCGACGCCGCTGCGCGGTGGGAGCGTATCCTGGCGCTGTGGAAGGACGTGGATGCTCAGCCGGTGTATCCGGACGTGCTGCCGGACGGCCTGCCGGACACGGACGCGCTGTGCCTGGTGGCGCTGGGGTTCCAGCTGAACCCGGACGGCACCATGCGGGAGGAATTGATCCGGCGGCTGGAGGTATTGCTCCGCAGCGCGGAAAAATATCCGAACGCTTACATCGTCTGCACCGGCGGAGGCACCGCCGCCTGGAATGAGAGCGCCACGGAAGCCGGGAGGATGGCGGAATGGCTTATCGCCCATGGCGTCGGCGCGGACCGCGTCATCGTGGAGGACGCCTCCCTGACCACGGCGCAGAACGCCATGTACACCTACGATATCCTCACGGAGAACTATCCCCAGGTGAAGCAGCTGGCCATCATATCCAGCGATTATCACATCGCCACGGGCACGCTGCTGTTTGAGGCGGAAGCGATCCTCCGGGCGGAAACGGCGGGACAGGAAGCCATGACGGTGGTATCCAACGCCGCGTACGCGGCCCCCTCCGGCACGCTTTCCCGCATGTTCCAGGCCGGCGCGCTGATCGAGCTTGCCGGGGATGAGCAGACGGCCTTCGAGATCTATTACGACACGTATGATATCCACGAGCTCCCCAAGCCCGGAAAGCCGGCAGCCTCCGCGCTGGAAAGGATCCTTTCGCGGGGCGTTATGCGGGTGGGCACGGCGGGGGACTATCAGCCCATGTCCTATCTGGACCCGGAAAGCGGCGCGTACGTGGGCTTCGACGCGGCGCTGGCGGAGGACCTGGCAGCGGCCCTGGGGGTGGAGATCGAGTATGTGAAGACCTCCTGGCCCACCCTCATGGAGGATACCCTGGCGGGGAAATTCGATCTGGCCATCTGCGGCATCACCGTGACGGAGGCCCGGAAAGAGCAGGCGCTGATGAGCGACGGCTACCTGGCCAACGGGAAAACGGTGCTCTGCCGGGCGGAGGACGCCGGAAAATACACAAGCCTGGCGGCCATCAACCGCCCGGAGGTCCGGGTGATGGAGAACCCGGGCGGGCTGAATGAAAAATTCGCCCTGGAAAACCTGCCGGACGCCACGCTGATCATCCACGGCGTGAACCAGGAGATCCCCGGCCTGGTGGCCGCGGGGGAAGCGGACGTGATGATCACGGAGATCATGGAGGCGGGCTATTACGTGGGGCAGGACAGCCGCCTGGCGGCGCCGCTGATCTACGCGCCCTTCACCCAGGGCCAGCTGGGGGTGCTGCTCCCTCCGGAGAGCGGGGACCTGCTGGATTACGTCAACGCCTTTTTGGCGCGGGAGAAGGAATCCGGCAGGATCGACGAGCTGGCGGAAGAATATATTTACCGGTACATCCGGGAGGAAGCGCTGCCCGCGGCGTAGAGCGGCGGCAAGCGGAAGGAAAGCGGGCAAGAGAAGCATGGACGATGTGATCCTTCGGTTTTTCCGCGACGATATCGGGGGCATCCTGATCACGGACGCGGACGGAAACGTGCTGTACGAGGATGAAAAAACGGCCTTTGTCCAACGGGAAAAGACCAATTGGAAAACCGCCTGCCCGCCGCCCCGGGCGGACCAGCGGGGGGAAATGTGGGATCTTCTCAGGGCGGAAAACGGGAAGGCCTACATGGTGACCTCCTCCACATATCAGCAGGAAGACGGGCTGATCCGGATCCATCATCTGGTGGATACCAGCCTGTATATGGACCTGTACCGGGATATGAGCGGGTATTCCAAGACGCTGAAGCAGGAAAAGGAGCGGGACGGGCTGACGGGCCTGTACAACAAGGGCAAGTTCATGGAGATGAAGCGGGCGCTGTTCGCAAAGCAGCCCCAGATCGCCGTATTCAACATGGACGTGAACAACTTAAAGCACATGAACGACGTATACGGCCACGAGGCCGGGGACGCGCTGATCGTCAAGGCCGCGGAAAGCCTGAAAAGGATCGAGGCCCGGAACGTGATCCCCTTCCGGGTGGGCGGGGACGAATTCATCGTTGCGGCCATTCACGTAAGCCGCGGGGAAGCGGAGCAGATCCGAAAAAACTGGGAAGATGGCCTGGCGGAGCTGAACCGGCGGGAGGACGGCATCCCCTGCGTGATCGCCTGCGGCTTTGCCTTCGGGGAGGGAGACTTCGATCTGGAGGAAGTGTTCGCCCTGGCCGATCAGAGAATGTACGAAGACAAGAAAGAAAAAAAGAGCCGGGCGCAGGCGTGAACGCGCGGTTCGCCCCCGATGCGCCGCCCGGAAAACAGAAAGGAGCCGCCCCATGATCCGTACCGAGCCCCTGATTTCCCGTTCCGATATGATCCGCTGCGTCCTGTGCCGGAACGCGCCCTGCGACGCCGCCTGCGAGAAGCTGGCCCCCTCCGGGCTGCTACGCAGCATCTGGTTCAGGAATGAGCAGACCGCCGCGCTGCGCCTGCCTGAAAAGAACCCCTGCCTTGTTTGCTCCGCGCCCTGCGAAAGGGCCTGCGTCCGGGCGGGGGACGTGCCCGTAAGGGACCTGATGAACCGGCTGTATTACCAGGTGAAGCCGGAGTGCGAAACGCCGCTTCCGGAAAACGAGGACCTTCTCAGGTGCGATCTGTGCGGCATCCCCCTGGAGAATCCCTTCCTCCTGTCTTCCTCCGTGGTGGCCAGCACCTACGATATGTGCGCCCGGGCCTTCGAGGCGGGCTGGGCGGGGATCTGCTTCAAAACGATCTGCACCTTGGATATCCACGAGGCGTCGCCCCGCTTTTCCGCCCTTTCCGGCAGTGACGGCGGCATCATCGGCTTTAAGAACATCGAGCAATTGTCCGACCACGGCGTGGCGGAGAACATGGAGATCTTCCGCCGCCTGAAAAAGAATTATCCGTCCAAATTCATCCTGGCTTCCATCATGGGGCAGAACGAACAGGAATGGGGCGATCTGGCCCGCCTGTGCCAGGAAAACGGCGCGGACGCGGTGGAATTGAATTTTTCCTGCCCCAACATGGCGGAGGGCGGTCTGGGCAGCGATATCGGCCAGGTGCCGGAGCTGGTGGAACGGTTCACCCGGGCGGCGAAGGAGAATTGCCGCATCCCGGTGCTGGCCAAGCTGACCCCCAACGTGGCGGCCATGAGCCCGGCGGCGGAGGCGGCGAAGCGGGGCGGCGCTGACGGCATCGCGGCCATCAACACCATCAAATCCATCGTGGGCGTGAACCCGCACACCTATGTGTCCTCTCCCGCTGTTCACGGGAAAAGCGCCGTAGGCGGGTACAGCGGAAACGCGGTGAAGCCCATCGCCCTGCGCTTTATTGCCGAGCTGGGGCAGAATCCGGCCCTGCAGGGCATGCACCTGTCCGCTATGGGCGGCATCGAAACCTGGCAGGACGCCGCGGAATTCATCCTGCTGGGGGGCGGCTCCATCCAGATCACCACCGCCGTGATGCAGTACGGCTACCGGATCATCGACGATCTGAAGGCGGGGCTGAACCTGTACCTGAAGGAAAAGGGCTTTTCGGGCGTGAGGGAGGCCGTCGGCCTGGGGTTGGATACCCTGAGCAGCACCACCGACACGCTGGAAAGGGATACCGTGGTATTCCCCCGGTTCGTGCGGGATCGCTGCATCGGCTGCGGGCGGTGCGAGATCAGCTGCATGGACGGTGGCCATCAGGCGATTCGCCTGGATGAAAAACGGCGCCCGGTGCTCAACGGAAAAAAGTGCGTAGGCTGCCATCTTTGCCTGCTGGTCTGCCCGCAGGACGCCATCGTGTCCGGCAGGAAGCGGATCAGGAAATAACAGACGACGCGGGAGATGAAGAAGGTATGGAGAACGGGAGAAACTGCGCGGTGGCTTCCGGACAAATGGCCCGGGCTGCCGGCGGCGCGTACCGCCCGGGAAAATTCCGCAGGGAAGCGCTGGACTTTTTCCGGCAGCGCGTGGGGGAAAAGCAGTTTGAGCAGATCATGGACCGGGACGACAGCTTCCAGCATCCCTACGTGGCTGCCCGGGTGTTCCTTTCCCCCATGGACTGGGTCCGGTACGTGTGGATCGAACAGCACGGCACCCTGGAAGGATTTTTGTGACGGCGGGGCGAAATGATCTTTTGGACATTTATTGGACATGAACGGATACAATATACTGCATTGCCACCGAATACATACGCAAGGAGGAAACATTCGATGAAAAAGCTGTTGGCTGCGCTGCTGGCGCTGACACTGATCCTGGGAGGGGTATCCGCCGCGCTGGCGGAGGCGGAGCCTGTGTCGGAGGAAATGCCGGAGGAAGCGGCGGTTTATGAGGGCGCCTGGGTCTGCGGCCGGGCGACGGCGGAACTGAACTGGGAAGAAGAAGGCTTCCGGGTCATGATCACCTGGGGCGGCAGCGCCTGGGAAGAAAGCGTATGGGAATACGCCTGCTTCTACCACGAAGACGACGGCACGCTGGTGTCCATGCCCTTCGGCCTGCGCACGGATTATGCCTATAACGAGGATGGAACCGTCGCTTCCGCGGATCAGAAGTACGACGACGGCGAGGCCGTGTTCTTCCTGGATGCGGAAGGCTGCCTGATCTGGCAGGACGAAAAGGAAAACGCCGGGGACGGGATGCGGTTTGAACGGGCGGAAGCGGAAAACCCGGAGGCCGGGGAAGATCCGCTTTCCCTCTGGACGGCGGATTCCCCCGCCAAGGAGATGCTGGTGAGCTACATCGACGCCATCACCCAGGAGGGCGGAGAGGATTATATCCCGCCCAAGGACCGCATCGCCGTGTTCGACTTTGACGGCACCCTGTTCTGCGAGACCGACCCCAACTATTTCGATTACATGCTGCTGGTGCACCGCGTGCTGGAGGACCCGGATTACAAGGACAAGGCCAGCGATTTTGAAAAGGTGACCGCGCTGAAGATCGCCTATCAGAACGAAACCGGCGCGTCCTTTTCCGGCCTGGAGGTGGATCACGGCAAGTGCATCGCTTCCGCCTTCTCCGGCATGACCCTGGAGGAATTCTACGATTATGTGCACGAATTCAAGAAGCTGCCCATGCCCAGCTACGAGGGCATGACTCGGGGCGGCGGGTTCTATCTGCCCATGGTGCAGGTGGTGGAATACCTGCAGGCCAACGATTTCATCGTGTACATCATCAGCGGCACGGACCGATTCATCGTCCGCGGCATCATGAACGACGGCGCGCCCATCTCCATCCCGCCGCGGCAGATCATCGGCTCGGATGAAACGGTGGTGGCCAGCAAGCAAGGCGACAACGACGGCCTGAGCTATATGTTTGCCGAGGACGACGTGCTGCAGCTGGGCGGCGATTTCATCATCAAGAACCTGAAAATGAACAAGGTTTCCGTCATCATGCAGGAAATCGGCCAGCAGCCGGTGCTGTCCTTCGGCAACAGCATGGGCGACAGCAGCATGGCGGAATACGTCACCTGCAACAATCCCAACGCCAGTTTGGCCTTTATGCTCTGCTGCGACGATCTGGAGCGGGAAAACGGCAACCAGAAAAAGGCCGACCAGATGTACGGCTACTGCGAGGCCTACGGCTGGATCCCCGTATCCATGAAGGACGACTGGACCACCATTTACGGCGACGGCGTGGTGAAGAAGTGACCGCGGCTTTCGCGGAATGAACCGGAAAGGCAGAAGGAGGAGATTCTTATGACCATCAGCAAGACCCTGAACGGAAGCGCGCTGACCCTGGCCCTGGAGGGCCGGCTGGATACCATGACCGCCCCGGAGCTGGAAAAGGAGCTGAACGCGTCCCTGAACGCCGTGGACAGCCTGACGCTGGACTTTGAAAAGCTGGAGTACATTTCCTCCGCGGGGCTGCGGGTGCTCCTGACCGCGCACAAGGTGATGAGCGGCAAGGGCGGCATGAAGATCACGAACGTCAACGAGATCGTATCGGAAGTATTCGAGGTCACCGGCTTCTGCGACATCCTGGAGATCGAATAAGGGAGAGAAAGCATGAAAACTGATATGATCGTGGTTTCCAGCAGGGGAAGCCAGATGGAAAAGGCGCTGGACCAGGCGGAGAAAGTGGCGGCGTACAAGGGCCTGTCCGGAAAGAACGCGCTGCATCTTAGGCTGCTCACCGAGGAAATGATGGGCATGATGCGCTCCATTACCGGCGAAACGGAAGGCGTTTTCTGGATCGAGGACGATAACGACGTGTACCGGCTGCACCTGCAGGTGACCACCCGCATGGACAGCGACAAGCGCACGCAGCTGCTTTCCGCCGCCAGCTCCGGGAAAAACGAATCCGCCCGGGGGCTCATGGGCAAGCTGCGGGATTTCTTTGACCGGGGCGCGGATGAGGACGTCGTCGCCCTCACCAGCCCGCTGATCCTGCCCGGCATGTACGAGGAATCCAGCCTGCCCACGATGGACTGGGAATGGTCCATGATGCGGTACGAGGAAGCGCTGGCGCCCTCCGTGCGGCGGCAGGAGAAGGAAGCGCTGGAAGCCTGGGACGAATTGGAAAAATCCGTGGTGGCCCAGGTGGCGGACGATGTGAAGGTGTCCATCCGCGGGCGCACGGTGGAAATGACCCTGGAAAAAAAGATGGCTTGACCGCCGGGGAAAACGCATGGGAAAGAAAAGCGTAGCGCAAATGAGCGAACGGGAGAAGAAGCGCCATTCGCTGGCCGCGAAAACGGTGGGCAGGATCATCCTGAGCAGCTTTCTCCTGGGCGCGGTGGCGCTGTTGATCGGTTTGCTCATCTATGGGTCCAATCTGTTCCGGCAGTCCATCGACCGGGCCTGCAAAACGGCCAGGCTGGCGGTCGCCGCGGCGACCAACGCGGCGGATTCCATCGGCCTGTCCAAGGAGATCATGGGCATTTACAGAGGCCTGACGCCCGAACAGCGCAGCCTGATGGAAAGCGATGCGGAAGCGGACAGAGAAACGTACCGCGGGTTTTATACCGTTCTGGACAGCGTGACGCGCAAGGGCGGCGCCTATGACGTGCTGAGGCATATGCTCAGAGGGTATAAGAACGACGTGGATTTCGTCTATCTGGCCATGTACGACGAGGAAACCAGCGCCATGGTCTACATTGCGGACTCCGATGAGGTGGATCCGCTGGCTCCCGGGGAATGGGAAAAAGTGGACCGGGACCAAATGATGCGGTTCCTGAACTGGGACGGCGAAGGCGATCTGTACACCATCGGCAATACGGAAAAATACGGCTGGCTGTGCACTGCCGGATGCCCCATCCGGGATCAGGACGGGGAAATCTGCGAATATTTGCTGGTGGACGTTTCCATCGGCAGCGTCGCCGCGAAACTGACCCAGTACGCCCTGCAGATCGGCGTGGCCCTGCTGGCCGCCACGGTGCTGATCGCCTGGCTGATGGCGCGGCGGATGAAAAAATCCGTGGCGGAGCCCATCGACGCCATTGCCGGCGCGGCGGTGGCTTACGTACAGGACAGGCAAAGCGGCGCGGACAACAGCGATCATTTCTCCTCCCTGGGCATCCATACCGGCGACGAATTGGAAAACCTGAGCCGGATCATGGCGGGCATGGAGAAAAGCCTTGCCGAGCACGAAAAGGAGATCACCCGGGTCACCGCCGAAAAGGAGCGCATCGACACGGAAATGCACCTGGCGGCCAAGATCCAGAGTTCCATGCTGCCCCACGTGTTCCCGCCGTTCCCGGACCGGCATGAATTCGATCTCTACGCTTCCATGGACCCGGCGAAGGAAGTGGGCGGCGATTTTTACGATTTCTTCCTCATTGACGATGACCACCTGTGCCTGGTGATGGCGGACGTCAGCGGTAAGGGCGTGCCCGCGGCGCTGTTCATGATGGTATCGAAGGTGATATTGCAGAGCTGCGCCATGCTGGGCCGCTCCGCCGGGGAGATCCTGACCAAGACCAACGAAGCCCTCTGCTCCGACAATCAGGTGCAGATGTTCGTGACCGTGTGGCTGGGCATCCTGGAGATCTCCACCGGGAAAATGAAGTGTGCCAACGCCGGGCACGAATACCCGGCGATCAAGCGCGCCGGCGGCCGCTACGAGCTGTATAAGGACCGCCACGGCTTCGTCATCGGCGGCATGGCGGGCATGAAATACAAGGAATACGAAATGACCCTTTCGCCCGGGGACCGGCTGTTCCTCTATACCGACGGCGTGCCGGAAGCCACCAGCGGGGAGCGGGAGCTTTTCGGCACGGACAGGATGCTGGCCGCCCTGAACGAAACCGGGGACGCCCCTCCCCAGGAGGTGCTCCGGGGCGTGCGCCGGGCTGTGGACGGCTTCGTTCAGGACGCCGAGCAGTTCGACGATCTGACCATGCTGTGCTTGGCGTACAAGGGAAAAACGGAATAATTACTCTGAATATGCAAATATCGCCCCGCCTGCAGTTCGCAGACGGGGCGATGCTTTTTTGGCCTTACCAGGTGCGGAAGGGGCATTTCTGCCGGGCGTAGGCTGCGCGGAGCTCCACCAGGCAGCCGCAGCCCATGCAGGTGCCGCCGTTCAGCTGGCCGCAGCTGCGGCAGGCGTCCAGCCGGGCGGCGTACACGCTGTCCGGCGCGCGGTCCCGGGCCGGGATTTTTACGAGCACGCTTTCCACGTACTTCTGGTAATCCTCCGGCGATACGTCCCTGAGCAGGCACCGGCGGCATTCCGAGGGGGCCGCCATGGCTCAGCGGAGGATGAAATGCGCCGCGGAAACGGGGGGCAGCACGGCGGTGAGCTTTCCGTCCTTCACGGTGAAATCCGTGAACGCCCGGTCCTTCACGGCGTCCGGGGCGTCGAAGGTGTTGTGGTCGTCCATTTTCCCGGTGAGGATGCGGGCGGAAGCCTCCCGGATCTCCCGGCCGCCCAGGGCGATCTCCACCTCCCGGGCGTCGTCCAGGCCGGGGTTCACCAGCGTCACATGGACCGCGCCGTCGGCGGCGATGGAGGAGGATTCCTGCAGGATGGGCAGCTCGCCTTCCGGGCCGTCCGGGATCAGCACGCTCTCCAGCAGGTCGTTCTCCTGATGGTCCTTGTAGAGCTTGAAGATGAAATAGGTGGGGGTCAGCAGCATCCGGGGGCCTTCCGTCAGGATCACGGACTGGAGCACGTTCACCAGCTGGGCGATGTTGGCCATGTGGATGCGGTCGCAGTGCTTATTGAAAATATTCAGCGTCAGGGCGGCCACCATGGCGTCCCGCATGGAGCTCTGCTGGTAAAGGAAGCCGGGGTTGGTGCCCTCCTCCACGTCGTACCAGGTGCCCCATTCGTCCACGATCATGCCCACCCGCTTTTCGGGATCGTACCGGTCCATGATCACCTCGTGGGTGCGGATCATGCGCTCGATGTTCAGGGCGGCTTTCAGCGTGATCTCATAATCCTCCCGGCTGAAGCCCAGGGCGTGGCCCTTGTGGTTCCAGTCGTGGGGCACGGTGTAATAGTGCACGGACAGGCCGTCCATGAACCGGCCGGCCACCTTCATCAGCGTTTCGGTCCATTCGGTGCCGAAATCCCCGGGGCCGCAGGCGATCTTATAGATCTTCTCCCCGGGCCGGTAATTGCGCACGTAGGTCTGATACCGGCGGTATTCATTGGCGTAGTGCTCCGCCGTCATGTTGCCGCCGCAGCCCCAGCTTTCGTTGCCCACGCCGAAGAAGGGCAGCTTCCAGGCCGCTTCGTGGCCGTTGGCTTTGCGCTGGTCCGCCATGGGGGAGACGCCCTCCATGGTCATGTATTCCACCCATTCGCTCATTTCCTGCACGGTGCCGCTGCCCACGTTGCCGTTCACATACGGCTCACACCCCAGCTGCCGGCACAGCTCCATGAATTCATGGGTGCCGAAGGAATTATCCTCGGTGACGCCGCCCCAGTGGGTGTTGATCATCTTTTTGCGCCCTTCCTTGGGGCCGATGCCGTCCTTCCAGTGGTATTCGTCGGCAAAGCAGCCGCCGGGCCAGCGCAGCACGGGGATGCTGATGTCCCGCAGGGCCTGCACCACGTCCTTGCGCATGCCGTTCTCGTTGGGGATATCGCTGTTTTCGCCCACGTACACGCCGCCGTAGATGCAGCGGCCCAGATGCTCGGAAAAATGCCCCTGCAGCTCCTTGCGGATATGACCTTTTTTCACCTGCGGCTGGATGATCAGCTTGTTCATCGGTGGTGTCTCCTTTTCGTTTTCTGGCGGCATGCCGCTTTTCTTTGATTATAGCAGATACGCTTCCGGGACGCAACAGAAAAGAAAAACGCTTCTGCCGGGAAACGCTGATTTTTCATGGGCCGAAGCTGGGTTGACGCAGCCTGGCCGGCTGCCGACAAAGGATCAGGGCACCCGGATGCCGCGCCAGTCGGCCACTTCGCAGCGCCCGAATCCGTTGTTTCCCACGGCGATCACCGTGCCGTCTGTTTTCAGGCCCACGGTGTGGGTGCCTCCCGCGGAGATGGTGACGATATCGTGCCAGTCGGCCACGTCGCATTGGCCGAATTCATTGTCACCCACGGCGATCACCGTGCCGTCTGCTTTCAGGCCCACAGTATGGGAGTATCCCGCGGAGATGGCGACGATATCCTGCCAATCGGCCACGTCGCATTGACCGGCTTCATTGTTACCCACGGCGATCACCGTGCCGTCTGCCTTCAGGCCCACGGTGTGGTGGTTTCCCGCGGCAACGGCGACGATATCCCGCCAATCGGCCACGTCGCATTGGCCAAAGCTGTTGTACCCCGCCGCGATCACCGTGCCGTCTGCCTTCAGGCCCACGGTGTGGTTGCCTCCCGCGGAGATGGCGACGATGTCCCGCCAGGCCGTCACGCTGCATTCCCCAGACGCGGTATACCCTACCGCGACCACGGAGCCGTCCGCTTTCAGCCCCACGGTGTGCATGCTTCCCGCAGCGACGGCGACGATGTTCCGCCAATCGCCCACGTTGCACTGGCCGGCATGGTTATATCCTGCCGCGATCACGGAGCCGTCCGTTTTCAGCCCCACGGTGTATGTCTGGCCCGTGGCAATGGCGACGATATTTTTCCAATCGGATAGATTGCACTGCTTGTATTCATTCCATCCCACGGCGACCGCGGCGCCGTTCGTTTTCAGGCCCGCGGTGTGACCGGAGCCCGCGGCAACGCTCATTTGATTCGCGGACACCCAAAGAGAAAACGCCTTCTCCCTGTTCCCCGATTTGGCGTAATACAGCGCCGCAAAGGGCTTTCTGCCCTGCGCCTCCAGCGCCGCGGCTGCCGAGGAATGAACGGAGGCGATTTGCTCCTCCGCGTCCAGATAACCGCCGGCCTGCTCAAAGGCGGCCACCGCGCCGCTCCAATCCTGGGCGGCGCGCTTCGCTTCGCCTTCCGCGTAGCGGGTGGCCGATATCTGGGATGCGGCGTCGCCGTAGTTGCCGGCCTGCTCGAAGGCAGCCGCCGCGCCGTCCCAATCCTGAGCTTCCAGCAGCGCGGTTCCCCGGTCATAGGCGGCCTTCCGGCAGGCTTCCGACCGCGCCTGACTGTCCCGGAAAAGAATGATGGAATCGTACAGCGAAATCGCCGAGGGCCAGTTGCCCGCGGCTTCCTGCTGCCGCGCTTCGTAGTATTTCAGCATGAAGGCGCTGTCCTTATAGTTTTCCAGGGAACGGAAACCGGACAGGGCGGTATCGTAATCCCCGTTTTCCCCCGCCAGCGCCGCTTTGCAGTACATGGCCATCCAGGTGGCTTCTTCGTAATTGCCCAGCTCGCTGAATTTGGCGGCGGCTTCCGCGTACTGGCCATTCGCCATCAGAGACTGGGCGCTTTCATATTTGGATTGAACGGTTTCCCCGCATCCGGACAGCACGGACAGCAGCACCAGCAGGATCACGAAGCAGACGGCTTTTTTTCTCATATTGATTCCTCCGTAATATTGCGGACTGTGGAAACGGTTGCCGATTTCTTTCTGTCTGATTGTATCATAACGGATGAAAACCATCCGTAAAAACCGACGGAGCGGGCCTGCGGATCATTCCCGGGCGGCCAGGATGGAGCGGATGAAATCCCGGGACCGATCCGCTTTGGGGTTTTCAAAGAATTCGCGGGAGGGGCCGGTTTCCACCGCCGTGCCGTCCGCCATGAACAGCACCTTGTTGGATACGTTCCGGGCGAAATCCATTTCGTGGGTGACCACCAGCATGGTCATGCCCTCCCTGGCCAGCTGCCGCATGACGGACAGCACCTCGCCGATCAATTCCGGGTCCAGGGCGGAGGTGGGCTCGTCGAAATAAATGATCTCGGGATCGGAGGCCAGGGCCCGGGCGATAGCCACCCGCTGCTGCTGGCCGCCGGAGAGCTGGGAAGGATAGCTATCCAGCCGGTCCGCCATGCCCACGTGCTCCAGGGCCCGGAGGGCGGCCGCCCGGGCGTCGGCCTTTTTCATGCCGCGGCCTTTTTCCAGGCCCAGCGTCACGTTCTGCAATACGGTCTTGTTCAAAAACAGATTGAAATTCTGGAATACGAAAGCCGTCTTTTTCCGCACCCGGGCGATATCGGCCTTGGAAGCGGCGTGCAGATCGAAATGCCCGCCGTCGAATACCAGCGCGCCGCCGTCCGCCTTTTCCAGAAAATTCAGGCACCGCAGGAAGGTGGTTTTCCCGCTGCCGCTGGGGCCCAGGATGGCCACCACGTCGCCCTTGTCCACGGTGAGGCTGATGCCCTTCAATACCTCCCTGTCGCCGAAGCGCTTGCGCACGTTCTGAATATCCAGCATCATGCCCGGACGCCTCCTCTCTTGGCCAGCAGCTTTTCGCCCAGCCGCTGCAGCCAGGTCAGCACCGTGCAGAACAGCAGATAGATCACCGCCGCCTCGCAGTACAGCAGCAGTACGTCGCCCCGCTGTCCGCTGATGATCTGGGCCTGGCGGAACATTTCCGCCATGGTGATGGAGGCGGCCATGGAGGTATCCTTCACCATGGCGATCAGGGAATTGCCCAGGGCGGGGAAGGCGGTGCGGAAGGCCTGGGGCAGCACCACGTGGCCCATGATCTGCACGTAATTCATCCCCGCGCAGTACCCGGCCTCCATCTGCCCCCGGGGCACGCTTTCCAGGGCGCCGCGCATGGTTTCGGCCATGTAAGCGCCTTCGTTGAAGCCCAGCACCAGGAAGGCCGACAGGTAATTGCTCAGCTTGATCCCGATGTCCGGCAGGCCGTAAAACACGATGAACAGCTGCACCAGCAGGGGCGTTCCCCGGGTGATCCAGATATAAAAACGGCACAGCTGACGCAAAAACCGAACGTTGGCGTACTGGATCAGCGCCACCGTCACCGCCACGGCCAGCCCCAGCGCAAAGGACAGGATGGACAGGGGGATCGTTACTTTGATCCCGTATTCCAATAGCTGCGGGAAGCTTTCGGTCAGCATTTGCCAGTGTTCGTTGCCCATGCTATCGCCACGTTCCCTTCCGAGAGAATAAAAAGCCATGGAGGGAAAGCCTCCATGGCTGAATATAGAGCATGCTACCGGGGCTTGTCAAGGAAAATCATTTCGCTTCCGTCATGTCCGCCCCGAAGTATTTCTGCGAAAGCCCGGCCAGGGTGCCGTCCGCCCGGAGCTCGGAAAGGATGCGGTTGACCTCCGCGACCAGGGTATCGGTATCCGCGCCCTTGACCATGGGGAAGCATACCGGATCGCCGGGAATGGTGAGCACCACCTTGAGGTTGGCGTTCGGATTGTTTTCCAGGTATTCGTCCACGGAGCCCTTGGAATTGATGCTGGCCTGCACCCGGCCCTGCTCCACCAGCCGCAGGGTCTGGGCCAGGGTGTCGGCGTATTCCACGGTGGCCCCGGCGTCCAGCGCCCGCTGGGCGTAGGTGGAGTTGGGGGAATTGGAGGTGGTTTTGCCTTTCAGATCCGCGATGGAATGAATGTCCTCGTTGTCTTTCGCCACCACCAGCACGATTTCCGTGTACACATAAGGATCGGAGAAGGCGTATTTTTCCGCCCGGTCTGCCGTGTAGTCCACGCCGTTGCACACGATGTCGAACCGGCCGGATTCCAGCCCGGCCAGCAGGGAATCCCACGCGGCCTCCTGATAATCGGGCTCCACGCCCAGGCCCTTGGCGATCAGGCCGCCGATTTCCACGTCAAAGCCGGTGAGGGCGTTGCCTTCGCCGTGGTAGGTCCAGGGCGGCCAGTCGCCTTCCGTGGCGATGGTCAGCTTGCCTTTCGCCTGGATCCGGGCCAGCATGTCCCCCTGGGAGGACGGGGTCTTGGGAATGAGCAGGAATACGATCACGCCGGCCACGATCAGCGCGGCCGCCACGATGATGGGCAGGTACTTTTTCATCCTTGATTTCCTCCTTGTCGGTTGCTCCGGCGGGGGACAGAAAGCCGTTGCCTTTTCCTGTAGGGGTGACTGCATCTTAACACAGGGGGGAAGCCCGCGTCAACGGGGAAAGCAACCACGATCCCATGAAAACGGGGAAAATACAAAGAAAGCGGGGATATTTTGCCCCCGCTGAAAAGTATTATGAAATTTACCACACGTTGTTCATGGCCACGGAAACGCAGTGCTGATGCGCTTCGTCCACCCGCTTGGTCTCGTGGGTCTTGCTGTTGTAGAAATGGATGCAGAAGTGGCCGTCGAAATTGTTGTTGGTGATGGTGCAGGTGCCGTGGGGCATGCCGTTCATGGAAGCGGCGTACACGTGGCCGTTGTATTTGACCAGGATGGGCCGGCGGTTCCAGCTCCATTCCCCGCCGTAGATGGATTTCAGCGTGGCGGTATCCTCGGCGGTCAGGGGCTCGCTGTCCAGGTGGTTGCTGCCGAAGCGGCGCTGGCAGCGGAAGGTCCTGCCGGTGTAGATGTCCTTGACGGTGTAGATGCAGCTGCCGCCGAACACGCTGCTGCCGCCGTTGAACCAATCCAGCCGTTCGGTGGTGAAGGTGTAGTTGGAGGCGTTCTTGCCAAAGAGCGCCTTGATGGTGTTGTTGCCCGCGATGCCGTCCTGATACAGGCCCCGGGATTTCTGGAACGCCAGCACGGCTTCCTTGGTGGTGTCGCCGTATTTGCCGTCGATGGGCGCTTTGAAGAAGCCTTTGATCTTCAGCGCCTGCTGCAGGGCCACCACGTTCTTTCCGCTGCTGCCGGGCTGGGTGGTGGCCGGAACGGCGATTTCGGAAATACGGGTGATGCCGTTCATTTTGGGATCGTTGGCCACGGAAGTGCTCTGCACGCTGCCGAACAGCTTCAGGATGGTGGCGTAATCCGCCTTGCCGGTCTGGGGGATGCCAACGGCCTTCTGGTAGGCCTTCACCGCGTTTTCGGTGTTCTGGCCGAATTTGCCGTCCACGGTGCCCTTATAGTAGCCCTTGATTTTCAGGGCCTGCTGCAGCTTTTCCACGTTTTTGCCGCTGGAGCCCTGCTGGGTATAATCCGGCGGGCCGCCCAGCTGGGAAATGCTGGTGGCGGAGGCGTAGGAACTGCTGCTCTTGGCGGTGCCCAGGGCGTTCTTCGCGCTGTCGGACAGGGTGACGAATTTCTGCATCACATAGCCGGCGCACCCGTCGTAAGTGACTTTATAGAAATTGCCGCTGGTGCCCGTCACTTTGACCTTGGTGCCCTTGGCCAGCTGGCAGTAGTATACGCAGTCCGTATTCGGCTGCGTACGGAAAAACACCTTGTCTTCATTGACTGTGCCGGTGTAGTTTTCTCCCAGCGCCGTCGGTATCAGGCTGACGCAAAGAAGAACCGCCAACAGCAGTGCCGACGCATGTTTGAGCGAATGACGCATGCGTTTCACCCGTCCTTTCTATGGATTCAGGACCATTATATTACAAAATTATTAAAAAATCAATACGTTTTTTAATAATTTTTAATTTATTTTGTAAAATATGAAATATTTTCTTCTTAAATATGCGGTTTTTCCGGCTCCGGCAGGGTTTTTAGACCGGCAGAGGGAAAAGAAAAAGGGATCGCCGGGAGAGCGAACGCCCCTTTGGAGGGAACGAAAAAGACATGCGGAGGCGCGGATGAAGCTGTACGATCGGGTGATCCCGGGTGTTTTTCTGGAGCGGCCCAACCGCTTCATCGCCCGGGTGCGGACGGAAGAAGGGGAGGAGATCTGCCACGTGAAGAACACCGGGCGGTGCCGGGAGCTGCTCCTCCCCGGCGCGCCGGTGTACCTTTCCGTGTCGGAGAATCCGGCGCGGAAAACGCGGTGCGATCTGGTGGCGGTGCGCAAGGGCGCGCTGCTGATCAATATGGACAGCCAGGCCCCCAACCGGGCCGCCGGGGAGGCGCTGCCATGGCTGTTCCCGGGCTTGACGCGGACGAAGCCCGAAGCGCCGCTGGGCGGCTCCAGGCTGGATTTTTATCTGGAGCAGGGAGAAAAGAAAACCTATCTGGAAGTCAAGGGGGTGACGCTGGAGGAAAACGGCGACGCCCTGTTCCCGGACGCGCCCACGGCCCGGGGCGAAAAGCACCTGCGGGAGCTGACGCGCTGCGCGGAGACGGGGCTGGGGGCGGCGGTGCTGTTCGTGATCCAGATGCAGGGCCCCCGCCGGTTCCTGCCCAACGCCCGCACCGACCCGGCCTTCGCCCGGGCGCTCCGTCAGGCCTGGGACGCGGGGGTGCGGATCCTGGCGTACGACTGCGCCGTGACCGCGTCGGGCATGACGCTATGCCGGGAGATCCCCGTGATTCTATAAATAGAAAGGAAACAGGTTTTTTTGCTTATTTTCCGAAAAACCCTTTACGAAACGGGAAAAATGTGATATGATTCGTACAAACAGGGACCCAATACAATAAGGAGGCGTTTTTTCCATGAAGAAATTTGTTGCCCTCGCACTGGCGCTGGCCATGATGCTGTCGCTGTGCACGATCACCGCGTCCGCCGAGGATTACGTGATCCGTATCTACTCCAACTCCAATTCTTCCGAGCGCATCACCTGGCTGATCGAAAAGGCCAAGGAAGCGGGCTTCACCATCAAGATCGACGACAACAGCGTCATTTCCGGCGACGCTCAGGCTGTGCAGGCCGCCAATGAAAACAAGGACGCCGACCTGATCTTCGGCCTGAACGAAGTGCGCTGGGGCCAGCTGCTGGGCGGCGTGTACGAGAACCTGAAGATCATCGACTGGACCCCCTCCTGGGCGGACAAAGTGGGCGATTACAAATTCGACGGCAAGGCCTACGGCCTGGTGATCCAGAACATCCTGATGCTGTACCGCACGGACGAGCTGGGCACCAACGGCGAAGCGCTGCATTTCGCCCACTGGGCCGACCTGGTGAACAGCGGCTATAAGTGGTACCGCCAGGGCAAGGTGACCGGCACCACCAACATGAATATCAACAACGCCATGCTCTACGCCTTCACCGATCCCGCCTCTCCCGCGGGCGGCATTTCCATCGAAGGCTGGAAGACGCTGTGGAACTACTGCGCCAACGGCGATTTCACCGGCGACAAGTACGGCCTGGATCCCCTGATGAAGGGCGAAGTGCAGGTATCCACGTTCTATTCCTCTTCCCTGTATGGCCAGATCGAGGATGCAGCGGTATCCGGCAAATTTGAGAATCCCCTGAAGGGCACGCTGACCCCCCAGAACTGGGCGCTGGTGGAAATTGACGACGGCACCTACTACATCGCCGAATACATCGGCATCGTGGAGAAGGAAGGCCGCACCGAAGAGCAGACCGAAATCGTCAAGGCCTTTGCCGACTGGTTCGGCAGCGCCGAAGTGCAGGCTGCCTGGGGCGATGAATTCGACAGCTATCCCTGCAACGCGGACGCCGCGGCCGAGCTGTACGATGAAGTGCCCGCCATCTACGCCATCAAGAACTGCTCTCTGACCGAAGTGGAAGGCGCGGGCATGAGCTACGCCGATTACGTGGGCGCGCATTCCAAGGAATGGACCAACATCCTGACCAACCTGGGCTTCTACTGGCCGGACAATTCCTCCGCCCCCGCGGAGCCCGATTGGGACAACCTGGATTGGGCGACCCTTACCCAGGCCCAGTAACGGAGCGAACCGGCGCATCGTCGGTGGGCGGGCCCTTCCCCGGGCTCGCCCGTTTTTATCAGGGCCCCGTCCGCAGGAGGGCGCGGCCCTGTCCATGATCCACACAAGAAGGAGCGGATGCCGTTTATGATTCGTCTGGACGATATCATCGTAAGATTCGGGGAATTCGAGGCGCTGCACAAGATCAGCGTGGAGGTGAACGAGGGCGAATTCTTCACCTTCCTGGGGCCGTCCGGCTGCGGGAAGACCACCACGCTGCGCACCATCACCGGCTTTATCGATCCGGCGGCCGGCACGGTGAACATGCAGGGCCGGGACATCACCCACGTGCCCATCGAAAAGCGCAATATCGGCATCGTGTTCCAAAGCTACGCGCTGTTCCCCACCATGACGGTGTACGACAATATCGCCTTCGGCCTGAAGATCAAAAAGATGAAGAAGCCGGAGATCGCCCAGAAGGTGCAGGCCATCGCCAAGAAAGTGGACCTGACGGACGAGCAGCTGAAAAAGGCCGTCAGCCAGCTTTCCGGCGGCCAGCAGCAGCGCGTGGCCATCGCCCGCGCCCTGGTGACGGAGCCGGCCATCATCTGCATGGACGAGCCGCTGTCCAACCTGGACGCCAAGCTGCGGGTGCAGCTGCGCAACGAACTCAAGAAAATGCAGCGGGAATTCGGCATCACCACCATCTACGTCACCCACGATCAGGAAGAGGCGCTGACGCTGTCCGACCGGATCGCCGTGTTCAACAAGGGCTACATCGAGCAGATCGGCACCCCCAACGAGGTGTACAACCATTCCCGGACGGAATTCGTGGCCAACTTCATCGGCGACATCAACCGCCTGGGGGAGGAGATCGTGGGAAAAATGGGCCTGCCGGCGGAGAAGCACCATTTCATCCGGCTGGAGCGGGTGCGGGTGAACCGCCCCGGCGACGAGGGCACCCTGCAGCTGCCCGGCGTCATCGAAAGCCGGGAGTATTACGGCCTGTACATCAAGTATTACATCCAGGCGGCGGGCCAGACCGTCAAGGTGATCGAAAAGAACGACGGCATCAATATCTATGAGGTGGGGGATTCCGTGACGGTGGGCATCCACCCCATGGACATCATGTCCTACGAAGCGCAGGAGTGAGGTGGCAAAAATGGAGAAACGCGCATTGCCCGGCCCCGGAAAACCCGGCTGGCTGAACGCTTCGCTGCTGTACAAGGTATTCGGCGGGGTGCTTTTCGCCTATCTGTTCCTGGGCTTTATGGTGGTTCCCTGCCTGAATACGCTGCTTTCCGTGTTCCGGGAAAAGAACCCCGTCACGGGAGAGGTGGAACCGTTCCGCGTCATCAACTATTTCTTCAGCGGCACCATGCCCTCCTTCATCCTCAATTCCGTGATCCTGGCCGTGGCGCTGGTGATCACGGTGAACGTGGTGGGCATCAGCATCGTGCTGCTGACGGAGTATTTTGACATCAAGGGCGCCAAGATCCTGCGTCTGGGCTATATGACCACCCTGATCTATTCCGGCATGGCGCTGGTGACCGGCTATCTGTTCCTGTACGGCCGGGACGGCATAGTGACCCAGTGGCTGCAGGGGCTGTTTCCGCAGATGGACAAAAAATGGTTCGGCGGCTTCTATGCGGTGCTGTTCACCATGACCTTCGCCTGCACCTCCAACCACGCCCTCTTCCTGCGCAACGCCATCCGGAGCATCGACTACAACACCGTGGAGGCGGCCCGGAACCTGGGGGCGCATCCCTTCCGGGTGCTGATGAAAGTGGTCATGCCCACGCTGCTGCCCACGCTGTTTTCCCTGACGGTCATGACCTTCATCACCGGCCTGTGCGCCATGAGCGCGCCCAAGCTGCTGGGCTACAATTCCATCAATCCCCAGATCGTGGAGCTGGCGGGAAAAACGAGAGGAGATATCGACTTTCCCCAGGCCCAGGCCGCTTTGATGAGCATCATCCTGGCCCTGTTCACCGTTATCCTGCTGACCACCCTGAACCACTATGAACGAAAGGGCCATTATCTGTCCGTCAGCAAGACCAAGGCAAAGCTGGTGAAGCAGAAGATCCAGAACCCCGTGGGCAACGTGCTGGCCCATATCTACGCTTATCTGCTGTTCGTGATCTATATGCTGCCCGTGGTGATGATCGTTCTGTTCTCCTTTCAGAATTACGGGGCGGTCAATACCAAGAAGCCCAGCGTGGAAGCGATCACGACCATCAACTATTTCGGCTCCGAGGACGTGGAGATCCCCCGGGAAGGAAAAAAGCCGAAGATCAAGGAAAACGTCGTCACCGGCGTGTTTACCAATCCCAAAACAGGAGAAGGCATCCGCCTGAGCTTCCTCCTGGCGGCCTCCGCCGCGGCGCTGGCCTGCGTGATCGTGGTGGCGGCGGTGAACTATATCTTCAAGCAGAAAAACAAAAAACGGGCGGTGATCGTGGAGGCATGCCTGCTGTTCCCATGGCTGCTGCCAACCATCCTGATATGTTACAGCTACCGAATATTCTTTAACAGCGAGAATATCTGGTATGTGTTCAATCAGAACCTGTACACAGGGGAAAACGTGCGTCTGCTGCTGATCATCGCCTATACGGTGGTGAAGCTGCCCTTCGCCCTGCGCATGATCAAGGCGGCGTTCTACGCCATCGACGAGGAGCTGGAGGACGCGGCCCGGAACCTGGGGGCGTCCGGGTTCAGGACGCTGCTGAAGATCAAATTGCCCATTATCCTCCCCAGCGTGCTGGCCGTGTTCGCGCTGAATTTCAATTCGCTGTTCACCGAATACGATATGGGCGCCACGTTCTTCAATCCCAGCGCCGTTACCTATGCCCGGGTCATTGAGAGCATGTCCACGCCGGAATTGCAGAACGATTACAACGCCGCGGGCCGCCAGTGCGCCTCCACGGTGTTCATCATGATCGTCAGCGGCCTGATCCTGTATCTGGTCTACGGCGTGGGCTCCCGGGATCTGGGCGAAAGGCTGGAGCGCCGGGCCAAGCACAGGCAGCGGCTGATGCGCCTGACGGGCAAAGCAAAAAAGCCCTCCGCAAAAGCGGCGGCGTAAATAATCAAAAAAATAACGGCAGCGCAGCGGACGGACGGACCGGGGACTGCGCCGCCGTTTTTATTTGTTTTCCGCAAGCAGAGCGCCCAGGGCGCGGGGCAGGGGGGAGCATAAATCGATCTTCCGGCCGGTAAACGGATGGGTGAAGGCGAGGCGGCAGGAATGCAGGGCGAACCGCCCGGGCAGGCGCGGGTCCTTTTCGCCGTAGAGGTAATCCCCCAGCACGGGGCAGCCCAGGGCCGCCATGTGCACCCGGATCTGATGGGTGCGCCCCGTTTCCAGCCGGAGACGCAGCAGGCACAGGCCGTTTTTCTCCGCTTCCAGGCGGTAGCGGGTCACGGCCCGCCTGCCGTCGGGGCGGATCTCCCGCCGGACGCCGGCGCCCTCGGCGATGGGCAGATCCACCGTGCCTGCGTCCCGGGGCGGACGGCCGCGGCAGACGGCCAGGTATTCCCGCACGAAATCCTCCGTGTGCAGCAGCCTCTGCAGCCGCTGCTGGGCGTTGCGGTCCCGGGCCGCGGCAAGAAGCCCGCTGGTGCCCTTGTCCAGCCGGTTCACCGGGCGGAACAGATAGTTTTCGGGGCAGCCCAGGCGGGCGTACAGCGCGCTTTCCAGGGAGGCGCCGCCCTGCCGGGGGGAGGACAGAGTGGGCAGCGGCGCGGGCTTGTCCAGCACGAAAAAGGCTTCGTCCTGATAGGCGATGGCAAAATCCGCCTCCGCCGGGGCGGGGACGTATCCGCCCCCCGTTTCCTCCCATTGGGCGCAGAGCACCTGGCCGGGGCCGGGGCGGACGTCCGCGTGGACCGGCGCGCCGTCCAGGGTGATGCCGCCGCGGAATTTCAGGCTGGAAAACAAGCCGCGGGACAGCCCCATTTCCTTCAGGGCCAGGGATCTCACCGTGCGGCCCGCTTCCGCGGCGCTGACGGTATGGCGGACCGTGGGCACGGCTGCTCCCTCCTTTGCGGTAAAAAACGGGCGGAAACTGCTTCCGCCCGTTCATTTTACCGGCTTTGCCGCCGCGTGTCAATCGGCCTTACGGGTCCATCAGCCCCAGCATTTTTTCCCGCAGGGCCTTTCTTTCCGGCAGATTGGGCCAGTAGCGGGTGAGCTGGCGGGTGGAGGTGACGTAATTGCAGTAGGTGACCCGGTTGCGCACGTACAGGAGCACCCGGGTGTCCCCGTTCAGATCGTTTTCAATGCTCAGGGGCACGCCGAAAGCCCGCGCCTGGCCCTGCAGCATTTCGGGCTCCACCTGGGAAACGGCGTCCAGATCCGGAAAGAAGGTGAAAAATTCCTCCTTCGTTTCGGTGCGGCCGCCTTTCCCGTCGTAAAAATTCCGGTACGTTACGGTAACGCTGTCGCCGTTCACATCCACATAGACCGTTCCGATGACGTACAGGCTGGAGGCGACGTACTCAAATTCCTGCCGGCCCTGGACGGTCAGATCCACGGGGGCGAAGGTGTACCATTTGTCCGTAAGCCCCGGCTTCACGTCCCGGAAGGCGGGGCCGAAGGCGCAGGCGGTGTTGTTGTGGTACCAGGCGCCCCGCTCGATCACGATGCCGGGGCCCTTGCCATTTTCCAGGGAAAAATACAGGTCGAGGGCGCAGGTCTTTCCGTTCATTACGAAGGAAAGGCGCATCTGCTTGACGGGGTGGGCGGCGTCCAGCCCGGCGGCGTCCGCGGGGACGGGCCAGGCCAGGCTTTGGCCCGCCTGGACGCCGGCACGCTGCTCGGTATACACCACGGTTTTTTTCTGCATGTCGGTGATGGAATACACCACGTCGCCGGAGGCATTGGCTACGGCGACGGCCTGGGCCTGCTGCCCCGGAAAAAGGGTCACCGGCCCGGAAAAGGAGACGGAGAGGGGCCTGTCCTCCGCCAAGGCGATGCCGGCGGGCAGCAGGAGAACGGCCGCCGCCAGCAGGATCAAAAAGCGGTTCAGTCGGGTCATGGGGGATACGCTTCCTTTCTTGGAATGGATTGGAAAAACCTTATTCCATATAATTAGACGCCGCGGGGCCCGGTTTTGTCCCGCGGGTTTGAAAATTTTTCCGTCCAATGCGGAAAACCTCCGGGAATAATTTGTTCCATGTGGTCACCCGTATTGACAATGTAAGATTTGGGATGTAAAATAGGGGCGTACACAGGAAACGGAGGAGAGAATCATGGCGGAATCATTGCTGTTTCAGACGAAACCGGATCAGACGGACATGCCCGCGGTGCTGGTGGAAGGGGCGCACACCCCGGATGCCCTGGCCGGCGCCAGCGGCGTATATATCGCGGCCAGCGGTTCGGCCATGCTGCAGAACGGCCCGCAGGCCCTCAAGACGGTGGATCACTGGCTGTGGCTGGCGCTGGAAAGCGGCAGCCTGACGCTGGAAAACCCGGAAACGCCCATGACGCTGCGCTCCGGCGAATGCTGCATGCTGCCCCCCGCCACGGCGGACGTGGTATTGGACGTGAGCCAGGAAGCCCGGGTGCTGTGGATCATGGTGGGCGGCACCCTCAGCGGCGCGTTTCTGCAGCGGATGGGCGCGCTGCCCCACCGGATCATGAAGCAGGGGGCGCTGCCCAGCCAGCTGAACCTGGCCAAGCACATTGTGCAGGCTACGGTGCGGGTGGCGGCGGCGCAGGATGCGTCCAGCGCTCAGCTGCAGCAGCTGCTGTGGGCCATGCTGGCCTCCCATTCCGGCCAGCCGGTGGCCATGGACGCGGTGCTCTCCCACGAGATCGCCAAGGTGGTGGACGCCATGCGCAAGAACCAGTACCGGGACAGCTTCTCCCTGAGCGACATGGCGGCTCTGAGCCGCATGCCGGTGGAGACGTTCCGCAAGCGGTTCGTGGCCGAAGTGGGCATGCCGCCCCAGAGCTACCAGCTTTTCTGCAAAATGGAGCGGGCCAAGGTGCTCCTCAAGGAGGGCTACACCGTGCGCCAGGCGGGCATCGAGGTGGGCATGAACGACCCCTACCACTTCAGCAAGACCTTCAAGAACATCGTGGGCATGAGCCCCTCCGCCTACAGCAAGACGGCGCTGAAATGAGGGCGCTTCTGACCGCCGAGCCGGCGATGGCGCCGGAGCAGGCGCGGCTGCTTTCTCCCCTGCAGCTGGCTTACGTGGGGGACAGCGTGCACGCCCTGCTGGTGCGCACATGTTTAATGGAAAAAAATCTGCCCGTGCGGGACATGCACGCCGCCGCGAACCGGGCGGTGAGCGCCGTATCTCAGGCCCGGGAGGCCCAGAGGATCGCGCCGCTGCTGACGGAAGAGGAATCGGACGTGTTCCGGCGGGGGCGCAACGCCCATCCGCACCACGCCGGGCCCAGGTCCGCCAGCGCCGGCGAGTACGCCGGGGCCACGGGACTGGAGGCGCTGCTGGGCTATCTGTATCTCACCGGGCGGACGGACAGGCTGCGCATCCTGGCCGAATACCTGCAATCGGAGGAAAATGACAATGCCTGAAGCAAAACTGCAAGTGACCCTCCTTTCCCACACGCCGGACCCGGAAAAGACCTGCGCCCTGGCGGCCCGGACCTGCTATTCCGCCCTGGAATACGAAGAGCTCCGGGCGCTGGTGGAGGAAAAGGACCAGGCGGCCTTCCTGCGCCGGATCGTGGCCTCCGGCCATCTTTCGGTGCTGGAGCACGCCAGCTTCACCTTCGGCGTTTCCGGCGTCAGCCGGGCGCTGCTGGCCCAGGTGACGCGGCACCGCATCGCCAGCTTTTCGGTGCAGAGCCAGCGGTACGTTTCCCTGGACAAAGGCTTCGGCTATATCGTGCCGCCCCGGATCAAGGCCCTGGGGGAAGCGGCGGAAAAGGAATTCGCCCGGCAGATGGACGAAATGCAGCGCTGGTACGTGGAATGGCAGGAAAAGCTGGGCGGCAGCGGCGAGGGCAGCAACGAGGACGCCCGGTTCGTGCTGCCCAACGCCTGCGAGACCCATATCACGATGACCATGAACGCCCGGGAGCTGCTGCACTTTTTCTCCCTGCGCTGCTGCAGCCGCGCCCAGTGGGAGATCCGAAACATGGCGGTGGAAATGCTGCGGCTGTGCAAGCAGATCGCCCCGGTGATCTTTGAAAACGCGGGCCCCGGCTGCGTCGGCGGCCCCTGCCCGGAGGGCGCGAAATCCTGCGGAAAAGCGATGGAAATGCGGGAAATGTTCAAAGCCCTGTGACCGGCTTGCCGCGCCCGGATGCGCGTAAGGAGGAAGAGGATGAGAAAGGCGCTGAGCCTGGTGCTGTGCGCGGCGATGCTGCTGTGCGGCTGCTGCGCCGGAGCGGAGGAAGAAGCGGCGGCCCTGCGCTGCGGGGATTACGAATACGTCCTCAGGGAGGACGGAAGCGCGGAAATCACCGCCTATCAGGGCGAGGGCGGAGAGGTGACCCTCCCCGACGAACTGGACGGCCATGCCATTTCCGCCATCGGGATGTTTGCTTTCTTTGGCCGGGACGGGCTCACCGCCGTGACGGTCCCGGGCAGCGTGAAGGAGATCGGGTGGGGCGCTTTCGCAAACTGCCAGGATCTGGCCGCGGTGGAGCTTGAGGACGGCGTGGCCGCGATCGGGAAACAGGCGTTCCATGCCTGCCCGCTCCTGACCGCCGTGACGATCCCGGGCAGCGTGAAGCAGATCGGCGATTCCGCCTTTTCGCTGTGCTTTTCCCTTTCCTCCGTTGTGTTGGAGCCGGGGGTCCCCGCCGTGGGGAAAAGCATGTTCAGCTACTGCACGGCCCTGTCCTCCGTGACGCTCCCGGAGGGCCTCCAATTCATTGGAGAGTGGGCGTTCTCCAGCTGCGAATCGCTGACTTCCCTTGTGCTGCCGGACAGCGTGACGGTGATCGGGCCGTATGCGTTCACCGAATGCGTGAACCTTGTCTCCATCACGATGCCCGAGCGCATGACGGATATCGGGAGCTGGGCGTTCAGCTACTGCCGGAGCCTTTCCGCAGTCACCGTTCCCCAGGGGATCGCGGTGATCCGGGATTATACGTTCTATGCGTGCGAATCGCTGAAAACCATTGACCTGCCGGACACGGTGACCATCATCCGGCCCTTCGCGTTCCTGTGCTGCTACGATCTTTCCCTGTTCGTTCCCCCCAGCGTGGTAGTGTTCGGGGATTACGCCTTTGACGGCCGGGACGCGGACCCGGCGATCATCGTGGTGCGGGGCAGCCGCGCGGACCGGTATTTTGCCCAAAGCTCCTATACGGTTTCCATCGCCGTGGTGGACGAAGCGCCCGCCGGGCGGAGGGATCGGTAAAATACAGAAACGAGGAAAGCTGAAATGGCATTCTATAAGGATCTGACGAAAAAGAAAATGACCAGGAAGGATCACCTGCGGGCCGAGAGCAAATGGGAAGAGGAGGGCGCCCGCTACCGCCGCAGCACCGCGAAGGCGGACGAACAGCGCCGGGAAAACCAGCGCGCCGACGCCCGCCGGCCCGGCGGCAGGCCCGCCTTCCGGGGGGAAAAGCCCCCCGTCCCCAGGGAGCAGGCCGAGCGTCCCGCGCCCAAACGCCCCGCGCCCCGGCAGGAAAAGCCGGCGGAAAGGAAAGCCGCGCCCCGCGCCGAAGCGCCGCGGGAGGAATTCCTGCCCCCCGAAAACCTGCTGTCCGGCCGCAATCCCATCCGGGAGGCCATCAAGTCCGGCCGGGACATTGAAAAGCTGCTGGTGGCGAAGGGCGATCTGAGCGGCACGGCCCGGGAGATCGTAGCGATGGCCCGGGAGCGGCACATCCCCATCCAGACGGTGGAACGCAGCCGCCTGGACGAGATCACCCGGAACCATCAGGGCATGCTGGCCTTCGCCTCCGCCTACCGGTATTACGACGTGGAGGACATGCTCCGCGACGCTGAGGAAAAGGGCGAGCCTCCCTTCCTGGTGATCCTGGACGGGGTCACCGATCCCCAGAACCTGGGGGCCGTGATCCGCACCGCCGCCTGCGTGGGCGCCCACGGGGTCATCGTGCCGGAGCGCCGGGCCGCGGGGCTCACCCCATCCACCGTGAAGGCCAGCGCCGGGGCCATTGAAACCGTGAAGGTAGCCCGGGTGACCAACCTGAACCGGACGCTGGAAATGCTCAAGGAAAAGGGCGTGTGGCTCTACGCCGCGGACATGGAGGGCCAGGACTACCGCACGGTGGATTTCTCCGGCCCCATGGCGCTGATCGTGGGGGCCGAGGGCGAGGGCGTCAGCCGCCTGGTGCTGGAAAACAGCGATTACAAGGTTTCCCTTCCCATGAAGGGGGGCGTGGGATCCCTGAACGCGTCGGTGGCCGCGGGGATCCTGCTCTATGCGGCGATGACGGGCCGCGGTTGAATCTATTTTTCCCGGGAGGCGCGCCATGGCGGACGAACCCATGATGGATGAAGACAGGGAATTTGATCAGTACGTGCCCATGACGGACGAGGACGTGGCCGCCCTGGCCCAGCAGGGGGACGGCCAGGCCCTGGCTTATTTGCTGAACAAATACAAGAATTTCGTGCGGTCGAAGGCCCGCAGCTATTTCCTCATCGGCGCGGACCACGAGGACATCGTGCAGGAGGGCATGATCGGGCTGTACAAGGCCATCCGGGATTTCCAGCCCGAGCGCCTGGCCTCCTTCCGCTCCTTTGCGGAGCTGTGCGTCAAGCGCCAGATCATCACCGCCATCAAGGCGGCCACCCGGCAGAAGCACGTGCCCCTGAACAGCTACGTTTCCCTGAATAAGCCCCTCTACGACGAGGAATCGGACCGCACGCTGATGGACGTGATCGAGGGCCGGGTCACCAACCCGGAGGACCTCTACATCAGCCAGGAGGACTTAAGCCGCATCCAGACCCAGATCTCCGAGGTGCTTTCCGATCTGGAGCGCCGGGTGCTGGAGGCGTTCATGGACGGCAAAAGCTATCAGGAGATCGCGGAGCTGCTGGGCCGCCACGTGAAATCCATCGACAACGCTTTGCAGCGGGTGAAGCGTAAGCTGTTCAAATTCCGGGAGGACAACGATAATTAGTATAGTTTTTCGGGAAGAGGGGCGCTTTTTTGCAGGGCAAGGAAGCGCCCCTTCCCCATATTCCTCCCCGAAGAGGGTCCGCTTTGCAACCGCCGGTTGCAATCCGGGCATTCAACCAACGGTTTCTTGCCGGAATCGGAAAAATCCCCTATGCTGAATATGCGCCCGGCCGGTGCCATCATACGGGAAGGAGCGAAAAATATGATCGACAATCAACAGGCGGGACGGAACCTGATGCTGCTGCGGCTGCAGAAAGGACTGAGCCAGCAGGGCCTGGCGGAACTGTGCAATGTGACCCACCAGGCGGTGAGCAAATGGGAAAACGGCGCGGCGCTGCCGGACGTGCAGACGCTGCTGTTCCTGAGCAGCTATTACGGCGTATCCATGGAAGAGATCCTGACGGGCAGGATCAGCCTGGACGCGGAGGAGGAAGCGGCCTTGCCCGCCGTGCCGGATACGCCGCCGGCTCCGCCAATTCCGGAAACGCCGCCGGTCCCGGAAACGCCGCCCGCACCGGATACGCCGGAAGTGCCGGCGCTGAGCTGGGAGCAGATCCTGGAGCTGGCTCCCTTTGCGAGCCGGGACACCCTGGACCGGCTGGCCGAGCGCTGCCTGGAGCAGACGGACGAGAGCCATATCTGCGACCTGGCGCCCTTCGTATCGAAAGCGTGCCTGGATCGGATGGTGAAGAAGCTGCTCCACGCCAGGCGAAGCCTGGCCTTCAAGCTGGCGCCCTTCCTTTCCCGGGAGACGCTGGACTGGCTGATACTGAACGGTCAGCCTGATGAAAACGGCCGGGAGGCGCGGGAAAAGGAATAATGCGCTGAACCGAACGAAATGAAAACGCTCAGGACGTCGGCTTTGTCGGTGTCCTGAGCGTTTCCGTCTGTTTCCTATGCGCTGCCGTCCGCAGGCGGGGGAGGGGCTTCCTCCGCCGACGGACCGGCGAGCCCGGTATAATAGGCGTGTATCAGGGGCCGGTAGCCCCATTGCTTCATGGTTTCATAGCGCAGGGAAAACCGCTGCTTCCCGCGGGTGCCCGTGGCCAGGTAACGGATGCAGTCCTGCATGTAATGGTCCAGGGCGCGCAGGCTGCGGTCGGTGTTCAGCAAGGGGAAATACCACCGTGCCCAGGTCAGCTCTCCCCGCCGGGGGCTGCCGTACAGCTTCTGATTGAACCGGCGGATGAAGGCGCGGGCGGCCTTGCCGCCGTCCTTATTGTTCCGGATGCGCCAGCGCATCAGGGCCCGGGTCTTTCGCCGCATTTTGGCTTTCAGCTTGCGTACGGAAGCCTCCGCCACGTCCACTTTCCCGCCGCTGCAGGTGAAGCCCAGAAAGGTCCAGGGTTCGTGAGGGCGGATGCGGGCCTCCTTGTCCGGATTGATTTCCAATCCGCGTTCTTTCAGGATCGCATGGATGCGCCGGATGCCGTCCTCCAGCGCCGCTTCCCCGGGCGCGAAGATGATGATGTCGTCCGAGTACCGCGCGTAAACCAGCCCCGACGCCTCCATGGCGCTGTCCAGGGGCATCAGATAGACGTTCGCCAGAAAGGCGGACAGGGGCATGCCGGCCATGATGCCCTTGCGCATGCGCACGGGCTGACCGTCCTGCAGTGCGTAGGGGCAGCGCAGCATGCTGGACAGGAAGCCGTACAGCGGCGCGTCGTCCTTCAGGATCTGCCGCAGCATGGGCAGCAGCTTTTCCACGTCCACGGAATTGAAATAATCATGGATGTCCGCTTTGTAGGCGTACATGTCCCCGAGCCCCCGCACCTGAAGCAGGCTGCGGATGGCCTGATGCACGTCCGTTCCGCGGCGGAAAGAAAAAAGCCGGGGGGAGAAAACGCCGTCGTACCGGCGCAGTCCCCAGGCGAGGAGCTTCAGGGCGTAATTCACTTCCCGCGGGAAAAGAAACACCGTGCGCTTTTTGCCGGTGTGGTGCTTGCAGATGATCGCGGCCCGGGGGTACGGCAGGGGCGCGCCGGCCTGGAGATCCCCCGCCACGGCGCGGTATTCGCCGTTTTCGATGAAGCGGCGAAGATCGTCTTCCTCGGTTTTGTACAGATGGCCCCCCTCGGTTTTCTGCCGGAAAAAGGCGAGCCACTTTTCCGGATCCGACAGGATTTCCAGCATGGGCGTCCCCCTTTTCTTCCGTAAAAACCCCGGGACAGCATAAAAGGGCCGCAGCCCTTTCATTGGCAGGCCGGCGAAAAGGCGCTTCCCGAAGCCCCGGCTCCCGCCCCGGGAAGGGGGCTGCCGGGGGGCGCCGCCCTTCCGGATCTATATCACAAAGCAGGCGGGAAAACCGTTAAAGAACCGGTTGAATTCAACCGGTTTTGACCGGACTGCACGGGAAGCGGCTGCCTGCAAAGCCGCGCGGATGCGCCGGGGCTTCACGCTTTGTCCGCCGCAGGCGCGTGCGGGGCACGCATTTCCCGCCTGCTTTGCGTTCAGGGATTCAGGGCCTTCTTCACCCGCTGGATCACGTAGTCCCGGCGGTTGGAAAGAGGCGTGTAGAAGACCAGCGTGCGGTATCCGGCTTTCGTCAGGGCCTGATACACCGTCGGCCGCGCGCGTTTCTGGCTGGAGGAGAGCAGGATCACAAGGCAGGGGCGAATGCCGACGTACAGGACGAAATCCGCCTTGACATGGGGATTGGCGTAGCTGGAGGTCAGCGCGGAAACGGAAATGTCCTTGCGCAGCGTATAGGAACGGAAGTACTGCTTGAAAATGTCTTCAAAATACGATTTCCATTCCTCCCGTCCGTACTGGGGACGGGTCTTTTCGTAAAACTTCATGAAATATTGGTTGCGCTCGGCGCGGGCGTACGGATCCTCGCGGCCGGCCCCGCAGACCCGGGGGAACTTTTTGTATTCCGCGGGGGAAAGCCCGAACTGCTCGTTCTTCATCTGCGGTCCGGCGGGCTGGGCCGGCGAGGGTTGAACGGGAGCGGGCTGGATAGGCTGCTGTGGATACTGTCCGGGCTGAGATTGCTGAGGATACTGTCCGGGCTGAGGCCGCTGCGGATAGGGTCTGGGCTGGGGCCGCTGTGGATAGGGCCCGGGCTGGGGCTGTTGCGGATAGGGTCCGGGCTGAGGCCGCTGCGGATAGGGCCCGGACTGGGGCTGCTGCGGATAGGGTCCCGGCTGAGGCCGCTGCGGATAGGGCCCGGGCTGGGGCCGCTGCGGATAGGGCCCGGGCTGGGGCTGCTGCGGATAGGGCGCTGACTGGAAGGGGGCCGGCTGATACGGCCCGGGCTGGGGCTGATACGGGCCGGGCTGGGCAGGAGCGCCGTCCTGCAGCTGCCTCAGCACGGAAATCGGATAAAACACCCCGCAGCATACGCATACGGCGCCGGTCAGATCCTGGTTCATTTGTAGGGTGTTACCGCAGACTTTGCAAGCGATCATTTTTTTCCTCCGCATTCCTGCCCCGGCGTGGAACAGTATTCAGACAGTGTATGAAAACTATATAAAATTATACCGTATGACGGCCCGGCGTGTCAAGGACGGCGCGCCGGGGGCGGCGGGACGCCGGCTCAGACGAACAGCTCCACGGCGGTATTCTCTTTTCCTTTTTTGCTCAGGCTTTCCTTGCCCCGGTACCGGAAGCGCCCGAAGCCCCGGACGGAAACGATATCGCCCGCCTTGGGCGGGTGGCTGGGGCTTTCGCACAGGCGGCCGGAAACGAACACCTTCCCGGCGGGGAAGAGGGCCTGGGCGTCGCCCCGGCTCATTCTGAACACCCGGGCGATCAGCGCGTCCAGCCGCTGGGAGGATACCTGCACGCTCATCGGCCGGGTTTCGTACAGCGCGCCTTCCGGCGGCGCGGAAGCGGCGCAGGAAACGGACGTGCGCCGGACCTGGACGAGGCGCTCCCGGATATACGGCGCGATACGCTCCTCGCAGAAGAGATATGCTTCCTTCTCCCGCACCGCGATATCCCCCAGCAGCTCCCTTTCGATCCCCAGCCCCATCAGCGCCCCCAGATAATCCCGGTGGGTGAGGGGTTCGGAAAACTTCTCATTCACCGGCAAAATGCGCAGGCACGCGATGGGGAAGGGCGCGTCGTACCCGCAGAGCGCTTCATCTCCGAAGCGCAGCATCTGCCTTTCGCATCCCTCCGCCCCGCCGAAGAGCCGCCAGGGCGCCGGGGGCAGGGAGGGCAGCGCCCGGTAAAAATCGGAAATGCCCGCCAGGGACAGAAAATGGGTGAAGCAATAAACGCCCTGGTCCCAGGCCCGGCTGGCCAGATCCGAAATTCGGCGGGTCAAATCTTCCTCCACGCGCCATCCCTCCTATCTTCGATTATATCATTCCCCCCACGGGACCGCAAGGGCGGCGGCCTGCTTGCATATTGTCCTTTTTCCTGCTACAATATGGGCGAAATCTGCTGCCGCAGGAGCGGTCGCTCCCGCGGCAAAAATCATCGAACCGGCCCGTATCGGGAACTTTTTTGCGGCAATCCCGTCTGAATGATGCCGCCTGCCGAAAGGAGGGCAAGCATGGAAATCAGGCTGTTGAAACGCAGACAGCCCGCCGAGGAATTTGAGGCGCTGGCCGCCCGGGAGGAAAAGCGCGTGTACGCCGCGTGCTATCACATGATGGGCAACCGGGAGGACGCCATGGACTGCGCCCAGGAAACCATGCTGCGGGCGTTCCGGGCCTTTTCCTCCTTCCGGGGGGACGCGGCCTTCGGCACCTGGATCACCCGGATCGCCATGAACGTGTGCACCGACGAGCTGCGCAAGCGCCGGGACGCCGTATCCCTGGACGCCATGCGGGAGGACAAGGGATTTGAGATCCGGGACGAAAGCCCGGGGGCTTACGCCCGCCTGGAGCAGAAGGAAAGGATGCGCCTGCTCCGGGAAGGCATGGCGCTGCTGCCGGAGGACATGCGCAGGATGATCGTGCTTCGGGACGTGCAGGGCCGCAGCTATGAGGAGATCGCCGGGATCCTGGAATTGTCCCTGGGCACGGTGAAAAGCCGGATCAGCCGGGCGAGAGAAAAACTGGCGCTGATTTTGCGAAAATCTTCGGAACTTTTTTCGGACTGTTCCGTCTAATGCAGAGAGAGGAGGAGAAAATGATGAACTGCAAAGAATTTTCTGATCTTCTCGACGCCTTTTTGGATGGAGAACTGACGAAGGAGCAGGCGGAGCAGATGCGGCGGCACGCGGCGGAGTGCGCCGAGTGCGCATCGCTGCTGGCCCTGCGGCGGGATCTGCGCGCCCTGGAGGACGAAGTGGAGGTGCCAGGCGAATTTTCCGCCTCCTGGCGCGAAGCCGTGCGGGCGGAAGCGGCGGGCAGCAAGCGCGGCCCGGCGCGCGCTTTCCGGCAATCCTGGATGGCCGCGGCCGCGGCGCTGGTGATGATCTTCGGCGGCGCTTTGGCCATGAGCCGGGGCAGGCTGCCCACGGTTTACCGCACGGCCGGCTCCACCAAGGCGCCGGCAGCCGTTGCCCAGACCGCCGCCACGACGGATGAAGCACCCGCGGCGAACGAATCCCTCGCGGTGAACGAAGCGCCCGCGGCGCAGCAGAAGGCCGCGGAAAACGACGCCGGCACGGTGCTTGCGCTGTTCGCTTCGGGGAGCCTTTCCAACGTGCTGTACGAGGACGCGGAGGAGAGCGAGGAGATCGCCTGGGAGGAAGCGCCGATGATGGACTGGGCCGCGGAAAGCGCAGAAGAAAGCGCGGACATGGCCGCCGAAGCGATGGAGGCCGCTCCCGCGGAGGCCCGGAAGGCCGAGCGGGAATACGCGGCCACCTCCGTGATGTCCACTGCCCTGCCCACGGCCGAACCGACCCCCGCGCCTGCGGCTTCCCCCGCGCCGGAGGAAACGGACGCGCCCGCGCAGGCGGAAGCGCCGGAAAAGGAGATCGCGGAAGGGGAAACGCTTTCGTGGCTGTTCTGGCTGGGATTGGCCGTCTGCGCGGCGGGGGCCGCCGTGCTGGCGTTGCTGCTGGTCCGCCATCTGAAAAAGGCAAAGCATCAACAGCCCGTACAGAAAGGAAGGAACTAATATGAAAAAGCTGATCGTTGCCGCGCTGTGCCTGATGATGACTTTGGCGCTGGCCGCGCCCGCCCTGGCGGAGGAGAATCCCGCGGTGGTGAAGGTATCCGGAAACGCCACCATCGCCCTGGCGGCGGATACCGCCACCTTGCAGGTGGGGGTCACCACCCGGGCGGACACCGTGGGGGAGGCCCAGGCGGAGAACGCCCGGCTGATGAACGCGGTGCTGGAGGCGCTCTACGGCATGGGCCTGGAAGAAAAGGACGTGATCACCAGCATGTTCAACGTGAACATGCTGTACGATTACAGCTATGACGATACGGGGAAGGAAAAGCGCACCAGCTATTATCAGGTGGAAAACATGCTGAATGTGAAGGTGCGGGATCTTGCCAAGGTGGGGCCCATCCTGGACGCCGCCATGGAAGCCGGGGCCAACACCACCTACGGCATCGTGTTTTCTTCCACCCAGGAGAACGAAGCCTATCTGAAAGCGCTGAAGCGCGCCGTGGAGGACGCCAGGGCGAAGGCCCAGGTGCTGGCCGCGGCCGCGGGGAAGGAGCTGGGCGAGCTGAGACTGGTGGATGCCAGCCAGAGCGGCGGCTTCTACGGCATCAGCAATACCTTTAAGGAAGAAGCCGCGGAACGCGCCGACGGCGCCGCCATCGTCAGCGGCGACGTATCGGTGAACGCCTCGGTGGTGCTGGAATACGAACTGAAATAAGGCTTTCAGGCCGCGCTGAGCCGTCCGGTGGCCCCGGGCGGCTTTTCTGATGGAAAAATGAATGAAAAATTCAGGTTTTTTCAGATTTTTTCCGGGAAAATCAGTTGACATTTGATTTTGCCGATGTTATTATGTTAAAGTTGTCTGCATTATGCGGGCGACTGCGTTCCTGCGCCGAAGAACGGAGGAAGAGGGACATGCCGGAGCGGCTGAAAAAGCGGTCCATGCGGGTGGTGGGCGTGCGGCAGGTGCTGCGCGGCCTGAAGGAAAACAAGCTGGATTGCGTGTTTCTCTCCCTGGATGCGGCGCCCCATCTGCGGCAGCAGGTGGAGCAGGCGGCCCGGGAAACCGGGACGGCGCTGAGCACCGTGGCCACCATGGAGGAGCTGTCCCAGCTCTGCCGGGTGGACGTGCCTTCCGCCGCCGCGGGCGTGCTCCGCACTGACGCAGAGGAACCCAAAGCAGACTGACTCGCCGGATGCGTCGAAGGCCGGCCAGGCCTTCGACTGAGATCCGCAGGACCGGGTCCCCCGGTCCGAGGAGCAGTCAGAATGACTGCATCCGATATCATTTCCCGGCCGCGGCTGAAAGCCGCAGGGAAATGATGCACCCCAACGAAAGACCGCTTTGCGGACTTTCGTTGGCTAAGGTTTGACTATATATTCCCGAGGGTTGCGGGGATGTTATAGGAGGAGACCGCAAAACGGCTCCGAACAATTATCAGGAGGTGCTTCCATGCCAACGATCAATCAGTTGATCCGCAAGGGAAGAGAAAAGGTTGTCAACAAGTCAACCGCGCCCATCCTGCAGGGTTGCCCGCAAAAGCGCGGCGTATGCCTGAGCGTCAAGACCACGACGCCCAAGAAGCCCAATTCGGCTCTGCGCAAAATCGCGAGGATCCGCCTGACCAATTCCATCGAAGGTACCTGCTACATTCCCGGAATCGGTCACAATCTGCAGGAGCACTCCGTCGTGCTGATCCGCGGCGGCCGTGTGCGCGATCTGCCCGGCGTCCGTTACCACATCATTCGCGGCGCGCTGGACACGGCCGGCGTTGCCAAGCGCAACCAGGGCCGCTCGCTCTACGGCGCCAAGCGCCCGAAGAAGTAAGGAACGCCTTCGCCATCGCATGGGCTGCTGCCCCGGCCGGGGAAGAGAACAGGAACCGCCCGCGGAAAGGAACATCCGCCGGCAGGCCGCCCGATCCCCCGCCGCGCACCGAGAAAGCGGAGCGGCATGATGCTGACATGCTGCGGTTGGCCCGATGGGAAGCGTTACGAATTTTGAGGAGGGAACTACATGCCCCGTCGTGGATTTATCCCGAAGCGCGAAGTGCTGCCCGATCCCGTTCACGGGACGGTCGTGGTCACCAAGCTCATCAATCAGATCATGCTCGACGGCAAGCGCGGCGTGGCCCAGCAGGTCTGCTACAGCGCGTTCGACATGATTAAGGAAAAGACCGGCAAAGAGGCCAACGAAGTGTTTCAGCAGGCGCTGAACAACGTGATGCCTCAGCTGGAAGTCAAGGCCCGCCGCGTGGGCGGCGCCACCTATCAGGTGCCTGTGGAGATCCGGCCCGAGCGCCGGCAGACCCTGGCCCTGCGCTGGATCGT
>JAFZQK010000066.1 GCA_017620455.1 Clostridia bacterium | reverse complement strand
TAGATGAAGGTGGTGTTCAGCTTCTGGCGCAGCAGGATGATTTCGGCGCGCATTTGGTTGCGCAGCTTGGCGTCCAGGTTGGACAGCGGTTCGTCCATCAGGAAGACCTTGGGTTCACGCACGATGGCGCGGCCCAGGGCGACGCGCTGGCGCTGGCCGCCGGACAAGGCCTTCGGCTTACGGTTGAGCAGGTGGGCGATGTCCAGGATGCGGGCGGCTTCTTCCACGCGCTTCTTGATTTCTTCCTTGGGGGTCTTGCGCAGCTTCAGGCCGAACGCCATGTTGTCATACACCGTCATATGAGGATACAGGGCGTAGTTCTGGAACACCATGGCGATATCGCGGTCCTTGGGCGCCACATCGTTGACCAGCTTGTCGCCGATATAGAGCTCGCCGTCGGAGATTTCTTCCAGGCCGGCCACCATGCGCAGCGTGGTGGATTTGCCGCAGCCGGAAGGACCGACCAGCACGATAAATTCCTTGTCCTCGATATCCAGGTTGAAATCGCTCACAGCGGTGACGCCGCCGGGATACACCTTGTAGATGTGCTTCAGAGATACGCTGGACATAGACTGAATCCTCCTTCATTTCATGTGTGTTCAGGCGGGGCCGGACGCCCACGCCTCTGTCTGCGGATATTATACCGTTTTTTTCTCCCTTTTACCATTCCAAAAACCTCACAAATTTTTCCGTATTCCTTCGTGCATATGTTGTATCCACTGGGAGAAAGGCGCCCGGTTTTCGCCATTGTCTATTGACAAGACGCCCGCGCCGCGCCATAATATGCACAAAAAAAGGTATGCAAAAGGAGGCGCGAACATGGGCGACGAAACCATCCTCAAGCTCAGGGACCTGCTGGCAGGCTCCCGCCGCGCGGTTTTCTTCGGCGGCGCCGGCGTATCCACGGAGAGCGGCATCCCGGATTTCCGCAGCACGGACGGGCTGTACCATCAGCAGTGGCGCTATCCCCCGGAAACCATCCTGAGCCATGATTTTTTTCTTTCCCGGACGGAAGAATTCTATGATTTTTACCGCAAGAAGATGCTCTTCCCCGACGCGAAGCCCAACGCCGCCCATCTGGCCCTGGCGGAATTGGAGGGCCGGGGCGTCCTTTCCGCGGTGATCACCCAGAATATCGACGGATTGCACCAGGCCGCCGGCAGCAAGCACGTGGTGGAGCTTCACGGCTCGGTGCTGCGCAATCACTGCACCCGCTGCGGCCGCGCCTTCCCGCTGCAGGAGATCCTTTCCTCCTCCGGCGTCCCCAAATGCCCCTGCGGCGGGATGATCAAGCCCGACGTGGTGCTCTACGGCGAACAGCTGCCCACCGAGGCCATCGAGGACGCGCTGGACTGCATCGCCCGGGCGGACCTGCTCATCATCGGCGGCACCTCCCTGGCGGTGTACCCCGCCGCGGGCTTCGTGCAGGGCTACTCCGGCCCCCTCGTGATCATCAACCGCTCCCCCACCCCCATGGACCGCCGGGCCGATCTGCTCATCTCCCGGCCCATCGGCGAGACCCTGGCCGCCGTGATGGCGGTGTTCGATGAAAAATGACATTAATTTCGTAACATTTTCTCCCGTAATATCCGATTATATCAAAATAATATTGACATTTCGTAATATTTTTGATATAAGTAAGCAGGAGAATTGTCATTTTCCACAAAGAACAATCAACACCGGTGCGTAAAGCGCCATGGAAGGGGATAAGAAAATGGCCAAGAATCGCGGGAAAAACGCCTATATTACGCTGGCGATTATCCTGGTCCTGCTGCTGCTGCTGGCGGTCGGCTGCTACCTTTTGAAGCAATGGGCGGACACGGATTATAACGAGCGCGTGGCCCAGGCCCAGGCGGATGCCGATCAGATCAACACCCAGCTGGACGAGGATTACAGAAAGGCCAAAGCCGAAGAAAAGGCGAACGCCCAGGAAAAGAAAGAGGAAGCGCCCCAGTGGCCCACCCCCAAAAGCGAAGGCTGGGACGTGCTGGACGTGAGCTATTTCCCCATCAGCAATTCCAGGACGCTCTCCGTCACCCGGAAGGACCTGATCAAAGGCGGCATGCTGCTGCTCAATCACTGGCATTCCATGCCCGCGGATTTCCCGGAAACTGACCTGGTTTCCGTGCACACCTCCAAGAACGGGATCCCCGTGAAAAATTCCAGCGTGAAGCTGTTCCCCGCCGCCGTCACCGCCCTGGAAGAAATGCTCAAGGCCGCCAACGACGAAGGGCTGGACGGCTACCTGATCGACGAGGGCTACCGCACCAACGAGACCCAGCAGGGCTATTACGACAAGGAAGCCGCCCATTATGCCGAAAAGCTCAGCGGCGACGCCCTGCGGGACAAGGTCAGCCAGACCGTCAATTATCCCGGCACCAGCGAATACCAGAGCGGCCTGTCCTTCCGGGTGGACCGGTATAAAAAAGACGATAAAGAGTTCATGGATAAGAAGTTCAAGGACATGGAACAGTCCGACTGGCTGCTGGAGCACAGCTGGGAATACGGCATCATTTTCCGCTTCCCGGTGCAGGGCTATCCCAATTCCACGGTCACCGACAAAGCCTGGAAGACCGGGGAGCACAAGCAGCTGAGCATTTACCGCTACGTGGGCCGGCCCAACGCCGCGGTCATGCACATCATGGATTTCTGCATGGAGGAGTACATCGAATACCTCATCCGCCATCCCCACATCGTCGTATATCAGGACGGCGTTCTCAAATATGAGATCACCTGGACGGAAGACAAGAACCTTTCCGGCGACGTGACGGTGACCACCGCCGCCAACGCCCGGGAGACAATCGTATCCACCGACAACTGCGGCGGCATCATCGTGGCCATCGCTTACTGACGCGAAGCGGCCCGGGGCGGCGCTTGCAGCGCATCCCCCGGAACGGCACAGCCGCCGGCATGACGGATCATGCCGGCGGCTTTCATTTTGCTGCGGACAGGGGCGTTCACTTTTTCCTGCTCTTTTCCACCAGCGCTGCCAGCGCCTTTTCGTCCTCTCCCTCCCGGATGCGGCGGGCGGCGACGATCCGGCGTTCTTCATCCTTTTCAACGCAGGTGACCAGGAGAAGCAGCTGATCTTCCGGCTGTACGTCCACCGTGCAGGTATGCACGGAGGCGGCGGTCAGGAGATCAATATTTTTCTGCCTTACGGCGATATCCGGCGATTTGAGGGCATAGAAATCCACATAATTCCTGCCCCCTTCCACGGTGCTGACGTTGCCCACGGCAAAAACCACGTACCGCCCCTCCTCGTACACGGTATCGAAAGCAATGAAGGGGCTGCCGTGATAAAAGGACGCGTTTTCATAGTTCCGCAGGTTTCCGAACATGGCCCCGCTTTTCATGTTGTGACCGTAGAGGATATAGGTCCAGGGCCTGATTTTGAGGGAAACGCCCGAATCCAGGAAAACGGCCCCGTTGACGTTGCGGTTTCCCTTGGCGTCATGGTCCATATAGTACACGTCGTCCCGCTGCACCACCGGTTCGTCGATCAGACGCCCGATGGTGAGCCAGCCCACGATATCCCGGTTCTCCTTCCGCAGACTGTGGAAGCGGCTGCCGATCGTTTTCCCCGGATTGCCGGGATACCCGATCTCGGGCAGCTTCGGCAGGGCTGCCGGCGCAGGGCCCGCCGTGGGCGCGGCGGCGGGGGCGGCGGTGCTTTCCGGCGCCGCTTCCGGGGCGGACGTTTCCGCTGCGGCCGGGGTCTCCGCCGCCGGCGCTGCGTCATACACCGCCCGCAGCTCCCGGGCGGTGCGCCGGGAGGACAGAAGATCCGCGCCGTAGCCGATCAGCTTCACCAGCCCGAAAGCCGCCGCGCCCAGCCCCAGCAGCACCGCAATCAGCCGTCCCCACCGGTTGCGGCAACGGCTTTTTCTTCGGTTCCGGGGCTGACACTGCATCTTGTTTCCCCCTGACAGAACAGGCCATATCATCCTCCTGATACGGCCTGTTCTGTCATTCATTCCTCAGTTTTCTTCTTTCTTCCTTCCGCAGCATGCCCGCGCGCCGCCGGATTTACAGAAGGGCAAAGGTCAGCCCAGGTCCACGATGATGGGCAGGATCATGGGATTGCGCTTGATCTTTTCATAAATATAATGGTGCAGCTCATCCTTGATGCGGTTCTTGATGCTGGGCCAGTCGCTGCCCTCGATGCGGCCGTAGCTGGCGATGATGGAGCGCACCACCTCCCGGGTGGACTCGATGATGTCCTCGTTCTCCCGGACGTAGACGAAGCCGCGGCTGATCACATCGGGGCCGGAAACCAGCACGCCGTTGGTGCGGTCGAAAGCCATCGCCACGATGATCAGGCCGTCCTGGCTCAGGTGTCTGCGGTCCCGCAGCACCACGTTGCCCACGTCCCCGATGCCCAGGCCGTCCACCAGCACCTCGCCGGTGGGCACCGTTTCGCCCAGGGACAGGCTTTCCCGGTTCATTTCGATCACCTGGCCCGCGGAGGGGAGCACGATGTTCTTCCGGTCCATGCCCATGGCCTCGGCCAATTCCGCGTGCTGCCAGAGCATGCGGTATTCCCCGTGGACGGGGATGAAATACTGGGGCCGCACCAGGGCGTGCATCAGCTTGATCTCCTCCTGGCAGGCGTGGCCGGACACGTGCACCTCCGCCATGGCCTCGTAAATCACCTCGGCGCCGCAGCGGTAGAGCTGATTGATCACCCGGGAAACGAATTTTTCGTTGCCGGGGATGGGCGTGGCGGAAATGATCACCTTGTCGCTGGGCTTGATCTGCAGCTTACGGTGCTCGGAATAGGCCATGCGGGTCAGGCCGCTCATGGGCTCGCCCTGGCTGCCGGTGGTGAGGATCAGCAATTCTTCGTCCCGGTAGGAATCCAGATCGTCCATTTCCAGCAGATATCCCTCGGGAATCACCAATTCGCCCTGCTGCATGGCCACCCGGCTGACGGAAATCATGCTGCGGCCCACGAAGCACACCTTGCGGCCGAAGCGGATGGCGCTGTCGATCACCTGCTGCAGCCGGTTGATATTGCTGGCGAACATGGCCACGATCACCCGGCCCTGGGCGTTGCGGAACTGGTTGATGAAGGTGTCGCCGATCTTGCGCTCGCTCATGGTATAGCCCGGGCGCTCGATGTTGGTGCTTTCGCACAGCAGGGCCATCACCCCCGCGTCCCCGGCGGCGGCCAGGGCGCTCAGATCGGTCACTTCCCCGTCCACGGGGGTAAAGTCGATCTTGAAGTCCCCGGAATGCACCACCACCCCGGCGGGGCAGGAAATGATCAGGGCGCAGGCGCCGGGGATGGAATGGCTCACCTTCACGAATTTTACCGTGAATTTCCCGATCTTCACTTCGTCCCGGGGCACCACGGGGTTCATCTGGATGCCGTTCACCCGGTGCTCCCGGAGCTTGAGGTCGATCAGCGCCAAGGTCAGCCGGGTGCCCCAGATGGGGGCGGGCACCTGCTGCAGCACATAGGGCGTGGCGCCGATATGGTCCTCATGCCCGTGGGTGAACACGTAGCCCCGCACCCGGTCCTTATTATCCACCAGGTACGTCACGTCCGGGATCACCAGGTCGATGCCCAGCATATCCTCGTTGGGGAAGATGCTCCCCACGTCCACCACCAGGATATCGTCTTCATATTCCAGAACCGTCAGGTTCTTCCCGATCTCATCCACGCCTCCCAGCGGAATGATCCTCAGTTTGCTTGGCTGCGCCATAAAGGCCTCCTTTCAGGGTTTGGTTATAAAGAAGAAAAACGATTTTTCATCGCATCCGATTCTTATTCAGAACTGCCCCCGCGGGGGCGCTGCAAGACGGACCATAACCAATGTGACAGTATTATACCATAGCATCCGGAAAAATACCAGATTGATTTTTGACGAAATATGGCCTGTTTTCTGCATCAATATGAATAAATTGCACAAACCGCGGCCTTTCCGCCCCCGGAAACGCCATCCCCATGGCGAAGATGGATACCAAATTGTGGCAGCGGCGGCGCGCCAAAGATTTCCCGCCGCCGGGCGTTGTTCCCGGGCGCTGAATATGATATAATGAAAATCGGATTTTTCTGCGGAGGTGCTTCCTTGATCCTTTGCGACACCCATGCGGACACCCTCTACGTCCGCGCCATGCACCCGGAGCGTCCCTGCGACGTGACGAAGGAAAAGGCGATGCGGGGCGGCGTCAGCGTGCAGACGTTGGCGCTGTACGTGGGCGGCAGCCCGGCGCTTCCCGATATCGCCCGGGCGTTCGCCGGGATGTTTGCCCAGGCGGACGCGCTGGAAGCGTCCGGCTGGAAGCGCATCGGGGACTACCGGGACGCTCAGGAGGGGGAATGCGCCTTCCTGCTTTCGGTGGAGGGGTGCGATCTATTAGGGGAAGACCCTTCGCTGCTTTCTCTCTGGCGGGAAAAGGGCGTACGGATGGCGGCGCTGTGCTGGAATTTTGAAAACGCCCTGGGCACCCCCGCCGTCCGGGACCAGGACGCGCCTCTGACCCCCTTCGGCCGGGAAGCAGTCAGGGAAATGCTGCGCCTGGGCATCGCCCCGGACGTGAGCCACCTGAACCGGCGCGGATTCCGGGATCTGATGGACATGGGGATCGCGCCGATCGCGTCCCATTCCTGCTGCGCCGCGCTCTGCCCCCACCCCCGGAACCTGACCGACGATCAGCTCAAAGCCCTGTTTTCCGCCGGGGGCTATGTGGGCGTGAATTTTTACCCCCTGTTCCTGGACGCCCGCGGCCGGGCCGGGCTGGACACCGTGTGCCGTCACGTGCTGCACATGCTGGATCTGGGCGGCGAAGGGCACGTGGGCTTCGGATCGGACTTCGACGGCATCGAAAAAAAGCCCCGGGACCTTGCCGGACCCCAGGATTTCCCCGCCCTGCTCCGGGCGCTGGAAAAACGGGGCGTCACGGGGGAGCTGCTTCGGGGGATCGCGGGAGAAAACCTGCTGCGGTATTACGGCCGGACAGATCCAACACCAGAACGAAAGAAGGAATGACCCTTGATCGGCATTATCGGCGCCATGGACAAAGAGGTGGACGCCCTGCGCGCCGCCATGACGGACACCCGGGAGGAAAAGATCGGCTTCACCCGCTGCACGGTGGGAACGCTCTTTGGGGCGCAGGTCTGCCTGGCCCAGTGCGGCATCGGCAAGGTCCACGCCGCCCTGTGCGCCCAGGCCCTGATCCTGCGGCATCCCGTGGACGCGCTGCTGAACATCGGCGTGGCCGGGGCGCTGCGCCCCTCCCTCGGGATCGGGGACGCGGTGATCGCCTCCTCCGCCGTGCAGCACGATATCGACACCTCTCCCCTGGGGGACCCGCCGGGCATGATCTCCGGCCCCGATATCGTGCACGTCCCCTGCGATCCGGCCCTCTCCGCCCTGCTGCGCCGGGCCGCGCAGGAGGCGGATCTGCGCTGGGAGGAAGGCGCCGTCGCCACCGGGGACCAGTTCATCACCGGCACGGAAAACAAGCGGCGCATCGCGGAAGCGTTCGGCGCCGCCGCCTGCGATATGGAGGGCGGGGCCATCGCCCAGTGCTGCTATGAAATGGGCGTGCCCTACGCCGCCTGCCGCCTGATCTCGGACACCCGGGACGGCGACGAAAGGGAATACATGGAAAAGGCGGCCCTGGCCTGCAAAAACGAAGAAACGCTGCTGCGGATATTTCTTCCGCTGTACCGGCAAACCAAGGAGGAAAAATAAAATGGACAAGTGGGATCAGCGGTTTATGGATCTGGCCCGGACGGTATCCACCTGGACCAGCTGCTTCGCCCCGGGGCGGGCCATCGGGGCCGTCATCGTCAAGGACAAGCGCATCATGACCACCGGCTACAACGGCGCCCCCGCGGGGATGAAGACCTGCCGGGAAAAGGGCGAATGCCTGCGGCGGAAGCTGGGCATCGAAAGCGGCACCCGGGCGGAAGTGTGCTACGCCGCCCACGCCGAGCAGAACGCCATCCTGCAGGCCGCGAAGCTGGGCATCAGCATCGACGGCGCCACGCTGTACTGCACCCATCAGCCCTGCTCCATCTGCGCCAAAATGATCGTCAACGCCGGCATCCGCCGGGTGGTGTACGAGCAGGGGTATCCCGACCCCTTCACCCTGGAGATTTTCGGGGAGACCGGCGTAAAGCTGGAAAAGTATCCGGAGGAGGAGGAAACGCCGTGAAGAAGCTCATCGCCCTGCTGCTGGCCCTGATCTGCCTGCTTTCCGCCCTGCCCGCCGCCCTGGCGGCCCAGGAGGGCCCCCAGCCCATCCCCGTCGTCGCCCCGGAGGGCCGCACCCCCACGCCCCCCGGCATCCATCATTATCTGCTGATCTGCCTGGACAAATGGGATTATACCCTGCGGAACCAATGGGTCAAGGATATCTGGGATGAAACCTACGATACCAACACCGACGGGCTGATCCTGGTGACCGTCAATGAAAACGACGGCTCCGTCAAGCTCACCAGCTTCATCCGGGATATGCTCATCCAGCGGCCGGACGGCGAATACGGCCGCATCAACAATTTCCTCTACGCCAATCCCACCACCCAGACCGGCGGCTGGGCCTGGGTGAATAAAAAGAGCGACGCCGAGGCTTTTCAGGCCCTGGTGGACACCATCAACAGCCACTTTGACCTGAACATCGAAAAGTTCATCGTCATGGATTTCCGCCAGGTGCAAAACATCATCGACGCCGTGGGCGGCGTGGACGTGGAGATCACCAACCGGGAAGCGCGGAAGCTGTTCCTTTATCCCATCGGCGCGTCCGCCACCTCTCCTTCCCTGCAGGAAGGCTCCCGGGGCGGGGTGTACCACATGACCGGCTACGCCGCGGTGATCTACATGCGCATCCGCAAGATCGAAACCAAAGCGTACCTCCACGCCGACGGCACCACCCACAGCGACAACCAGGATTACGGCCGCACCTACCGGGACCGGATGGTGCTCACCGCCCTGGCGGACAGCCTGAAGGACGTGACCTTGGACCGGGCCACCGCATTGCTGGACGTGATCCTTTCCAACACTGTCTACACCAATATGACCACCCGGGATTTTGAGGAAGCGCTGACGCTGGCCATGGCCCTGCGGGGCGCTCCGGTGCAGCACATCCGCATGCCCGCCGACGGCACGAAATACTGGGAAAGCGGCTATGCCGGCATGGCCACGAAGGAAATCGACTATTTGGGGAACCGCGCCGTGCTGCACGATTTCCTGTTCGGCTTTACGGTGGTGGACGAATGATCCGGGCAGTCATTTTCGATATGGACGGCCTGCTCACCGACAGTGAGGCCCCGGGGCTCACGGGCATCCAGGTGTGCGGCCGCCTCCAGGGATACGAGATCCCTCTGGAGCACGTGCGCAGGACCATCGGGATCAACGCCAAAGCCGCCAGCGACTTTTATCATCAGTATTATCCCGGGCTGGATACGGACAGGCTGTTCGCCGATTTCACGGAATACATGCACGCCCTGGCCCGGGCAGGAAAGATCCCGCTGAAAAAAGGCGCCCGGGAGCTGCTCAAGGCGCTCCGGGACCGGGGCATCCCCTGCGCCGTGGCTTCCTCCAGCTATCCGGAAACCATCCGGCTTTACCTGGAAAAGCAGGGCGTGGCGGAGGATTTTGCCGCCCTGGTATCCGCCAACGGCGAAACCCGGTCCAAGCCCGCGCCGGACATCTTCCTCAAGGCCGCCCGTCTCCTGGGCGCCGCCCCGGAAGACTGCCTGGTGCTGGAGGATTCCGTGAACGGCGTGAAGGCCGGCCGGGCCGCGGGCATGACGGTGTGCATGATCCCGGACCTGATCCCCTTCACCCCCGAGCTGGCCCCTTACTGCGATCACGTACTGCCGGATCTGACCGCCGTGATCCCCCTGGTGACGGCATGAACGGGGCGATCGTGTGCGTGGGGCGGCTGCGGGAAAAATACTGGGCCGACGCCGCCGCGGAATACCTGAAGCGCCTGTCCCGCTTCGGAAAAATGGAAATCGCGGAGCTGCCAGATCTGCCGGAGCCCGCGGGCGCCTCCGACGCGGACCGTCAGCGGATCATCGCCAAGGAAGGGGAAGCCATCCTCAGCCGCCTGAAGCCCGGCGATCACGTGATCGCCCTGTGCGTGGACGGGCCGCAGTACGAAAGCGAGCGCTTCGCCGCCCGCCTCGCTCAGTGCGGCCTGACCGGGCAGCGCACGGCGTTCGTGATCGGCGGCTCCCTGGGCCTTTCCCCCGCGGTGCTCCAAAGGGCGGACGAAAAAATGTCCCTGTCCAAAATGACCTTCCCCCACCAACTGGCCCGGGTGCTGCTGCTGGAGCAGATCTACCGCGCCTGCAAAATCAGCGCGGGCGAAAAATATCATAAATAGCGGCGTTTTGCGAAAAAACTGCCGTTTTCCGGGTTGTTTTGTCGCCCCTGTCATAAGGGGCGGCTTTTTTTTCGTAAACATATAAACGGCGTCCTTCCCTGTCCGCCCCCCGCCGCCCTTCTATCCGGGAATGAAAACGCATACCGTAGAGCGGGAAGGGGGAAAAAGAAAATGAGGACGCAGGGAAAGGCGAAAACCATCCTGGCCGCGGGCGGGCTGTGGATCCTGGCGCTGCTGTGCGGCGTCACCGGGATCTACGCCCTGAACGGCCGCACCGCGGAGGTGGCCGCCCGGAAGCGCGAGCTGCCCATCTATTCCGTAGAGCGCGGGGACAATCTGATCGCCGTCAGCTTCGACGCCGCCTGGGGCGGGGACAATACCGAAAGGCTGCTGGAGATCCTCCGGGAAAACGGCGTGAAGGCCACCTTTTTCCTGGTGGACACCTGGGTGCAAAGGTATCCCGAACTGGTGAAGGAGATCGCCGCCCAGGGCCATGAGATCGGCAGCCACTCCACCACCCATCCCCAGATGAGCCGGCTGAGCCGGGGGAAGATCCTGCAGGAGCTCACCACCGTGGCGGACCACATCGAAGCCCTTACCGGCACGCGGCCCACGCTGTTCCGGGCGCCCTACGGGGATTACAGCAACGACGTGGTGCTGACCGCCCGGGGCGCGGGCTACGAAGTGATCCAGTGGAGCGTGGATTCCCTGGACTGGAAAAACCGCGGCGCGGAGGACCTGATCCGCCGGGCCACCCGCAGCGTCAAAAGCGGCGATATCGTGCTGTTCCACAACGATGCCAAATATATCCTGGATGCGCTGCCCGCCATCCTCAAAAGCTATCGGGAGCAGGGGCTCACCGCGGTGCCCGTATCCCAGCTCCTGCTGCCCGGAAATACCACCATCGACGCGCAGGGCCGTCAGCGCCCCGCGCCTACGACAGTACCGGAGGTGTAAGCAAATCATGGATACCGAAAACAACCAACTCACTCTCTGCGGCGTGATCGATACGGCCCCCGTGCTGGATCACGAGGTGCTGGGCGAGCGCTTTTACCGCATGGACCTGAAGGTGCCCCGCCTGTCCGGGGCGTCAGACCTTTTGCCCGTCACCGTCAGCGAACGGCTGATGAACAGCCAGGTGGCGGCGGGCACGCGGCTGTGCGTGGTGGGCCAGCTTAGGTCCTACAACAAGGTGGTGGCCGGCAGCGGGAGGCTTTTGCTCACCGCCTTCGCCCAGCATCTGCTTCCTCCCGACAGCGCCGAAAACCCCAACGTCATCCGCCTGACCGGCGCCATCTGCAAGCTGCCCTCCTTCCGCACCACGCCCTTCGGCCGGGAGATCGCGGACCTGATGCTGGCGGTGAACCGCGCCTTCGGAAAGAGCGATTACATCCCCTGCATCGCCTGGGGGCGCACCGCTCGGTACGCTTCCGGCCTGGCCGTGGGGGACCGTCTGGAAATCCAGGGCCGGTTCCAGAGCCGGGACTACCAAAAGCAGCTGCCCGACGGCACGGTGCTGAACCGCACGGCCTACGAAGTCTCCATCAGCCGCCTCACCGCCCTGCAGGACGCGCCCCTCTCTCCCCGTCCCGCCGCTTCCCAGGAAAACGCCCTGCAATAAAAAATCCCCCTCTCCGAATGATTCTCCGGAGAGGGGGTTTTCTGTGCTTCTGTTCCTGTCAATCCGCAAACAGTGGGGTGGACAGATACCGGTCGCCGGTATCGGGCAGCAGGGCCACGATGGTCTTGCCCTGGTTTTCGGGGCGCTTGGCCAGCTCGATGGCCGCCCAGGCTGCGGCGCCGGCGGAAATGCCCACCAGCACACCCTCCTTTTTGCCGATCAGCCGGCCGACGGCGAAAGCGTCCTCGTGATCCAC
>JAFZQK010000065.1 GCA_017620455.1 Clostridia bacterium | reverse complement strand
GAGCTGACGGAGGAAGGCAAGATCGACGAAGCCATCATCACCGCCGCCGCCAAGCGCATCGTGCTGGCCAAATTCCAGCTGGGCGTGTTTGAAAATCCCTACTGCGACGTGGACTACGCCGTGTCCTTCGTGGGCAACGCGGAGCACGTTGCGCTGAACCTGGAAGCCGCCCGGAAATCCATGACCCTGCTCAAGAACGACGGCATCCTGCCCCTGAAGCAGAACGAAGAAAAGACCATCCTGGTGGTGGGCCCCCGCGCCGGGGACATGGACTCGCTGGTGGGCGGCTGGTCCTCCTCTCAGGAGGGGCTGACCATCGCGGCGGCCATCGCCGAATACGCCGGTGAAAACGCCACCGTGATCTATGAAGCCGAGGACATCGAGCGCATCACCGAGCTTGCCAAGGACGCGGACATCGTCATCGCCTCCGTGGGCGAGCCCAGCTATCAGCACGATCCGCCGTGGGGCTACGCCACGCTGGAGATCACTCCCGTGCAGCAGGAGATCCTGGAGGCCGTGAAGGCCGCCGCTCCCGAAACGCCCATCGTCACGGTGGTGACCGGCGGCCGGCCCTACATCCTCACCTGGTGCGACGAGAACACCAACGCCATCCTGGAAGCCTATTATCCCGGCCAGCAGGGCGGCATCGCCATCGCGGAAACGCTCTTCGGGCTGAACAACCCCACCGGCAAGACCCCCATTCAGTTCCCCCGGGATATGGCGAGCGTCAACAACCAGAGCGGCGACGTTTCCTTCGACCTGGAGAACCCCCTGTACGATTTCGGCTGGGGGCTGAGCTACGGCGAGTAAGCAAACCGCAGAACCTGCGTAAGCCCGCATCCAGAAACGGACTTGCGCAGGCCTTATTGAGAGGGAGTGCTGCTGATGGGTAAAATCCAGTTATTTCTCAAAGGGTTCTATGAAATGACCTTCAAGGGCAAAGGCGCGTTCTGGGGCATTTGCCTGGCGCTGCTGCTGCTGGCCCTGACGTACCTGTTTTCCGAAAGGATCAGGGATCGCCTGAAGGGGAAAACGAAGGCTCTGATCCTGGCGCCCGTGCTGCTGCTGGCCTGCTTTGCGCTGCTGTTCTTCAATTCCTGCAATTATATTCCCCTTGCCGACCGGCCCGCGGACACCGGCTACGCCTGGGAGCAGACAACGAAAAGCTCCATGAAAAACCTGTCCTATACCACGGACGTGAAAAACCCCGCCACCGGCAAGGCCTACCAGCAGACCTACGCATCCGCCGATATCCTGGGGCATCTCACATCCAAGGAGCCCTCCGAATTCGTTTCCAGTGATTATACCTTTGTCAGCACGGACGGCGCCACCGGCATCACCTTCCTGACCGACGGCACCTACCGCGTCCGCGCATCGGAAGGCGAAGCCGAGGAAACGGGAAAGTACGTCTACGCAGACAAAGTGCTGACGCTGACAAGCGATGCGGACGGAGCAGAAACCAAGGTGGGGAAGACCAGCACCAAGCTGCGGTACACCGCCGCCCTGACCGACCCCGCCACCGGGAAAGCCTACCAGCAGGAATACAGCATCAAGGGGTTCAGGGAGCTGTTCGTCGTTGAAAGCAGCGCCGAGCGCGTGACGGAAGAAGTGACCGTGACCAGCGCGGACGGAACCACGGCTTTGACCTTCCGCCCCGACGGCACCTACAGCTTTACGGCTTTGGACGGCGCCGTGGAAGAGCAGGGCCGCTATATCTATCGCGGCAGCACCCTGACCATGGCCAATTCCGAAGGCGCCGACGCTTTCCGGAAAAACCTGTCTTCCCAGTTCGGCTGGCTGGTCTTCGCGGCGCTGGTAGCCGCGGCCATGGTGCTGATCTTCGTGTACAACGCCCGGATCAAGCGCTTCATGAGCAAGCATCCCCTGGTGTGGCTGCTCATTCCCGCAGCGCTGCTGATCTATTTCGTATACGTGGCCATCGGCTGGAACGTCTGGGTGTCCGTGTCCGACTGGCAGGATGGAAGCCTGACGGCCTCCTACGGCTGGGGCGGCTTCGGCCAGTATATGAAGATGTTCGTCAAGGACGGCGAGTTCTGGAGCTCCGTATTGAATACGCTGAAGCTGTTCCTGATCATTCCCATCTGCCTGCTGCTGGGCATGGGCCTGGCGCTGGTGATGGATCAGGGGCTGAAAGGGACCCCCGTTTTCCGCACGCTGATCCTGTTGCCCTTCGCCCTGTCCTTCGTGGTTACGGGCCTGATCTGGCAGCAGATGTTCAACAGTGCCGAATCCGGCGGCATCCTGGCTGGATTCTTCAAGCTGTTTGGCATCAATCTGAATGTCAACTGGATGAGCAATGAAATGGTCATGTACTCCATCATGATCGTCATGATCTGGCAGTTCTCCGGCTATGTGGCGGTGATCTTCCTGGCGGCCATCAAGAACGTGCCCACCAACATCATCAACGCCGCCAAGCTGGATGGCTCCTACATGCCTCGGGTGTACTGGAAGATCATCCTGCCCCAGATGAAGGGCGCCATGGGCAGCTGCATCACGATCCTGGCCATGTACGCGCTGCGTTCCTTCGACCTGATTTACTCTCTGTCGGGTGTGACAAACAACGCGTCCAAAACCTTGCCGATTAAGATGTATGTCGAAGCGTTCAGCAATAACAATTACGCTTACGCCGCGGCCATCAGCTGCTTCCTGCTGGTGATGGTGCTGGTGCTGATCCTGCCGCTGACCTATCTGACGAACAGGGGGAAGAAATAATATGCAAAACGATATGATGATGGATCGCAGCAAGGAGGGCCAGGCGGCTCAAACGCTGCGGGTAAAACCCAAGTGGCATATGACGGTGCTGCATATTGTTTACTATCTGATCCTGGTGGTCTTTCTGCTGTTCTACATCCTGCCCTTCTGGGGCGCCATCACCAACTCCTTCAAGACCAATCTTGAAGCGATCGCATCGCCCATGGCGCTGCCGAGTAAATGGACGATGAACGGGTACAGCAACGCGCTGGAAGAGCTGTCGGTTTCCCTGATGAACACCCTGGTGGTCACGCTCTTCGGTGCGGCGGGATCCGTGTTCCTGGGCTCCATCTGCGCTTACGCGCTGGGCAAGTGGCGGTTCAAGCTGAACAACATGTTTTTCGGTTTGCTGGTGGCTGCCACATATCTGCCCTTCCAGGCCATTCTGATCCCTCTGCTGACGACGATGACGAACCTTGGTGTTTACGATAACATTTGGGGTATCGTGCTGGCCCACTCCATCTTCGGCATGCCCATGTGCACCACCATGATGCGCGGCTATTACGCGGAGGTGCCGGACGCGCTGATCCGCCAGGCCATGATCGACGGCAACGGCATGTGGCAGATCTATCGCAAGATCGTGGTGCCCAACACCAAATTGGCCACCATCACCACCTTTGTGTTCCAATGCACATCCATTTGGAATGAAATGCTCTTCGCGCTGGTGCTGGCCGCCCAGGGCGATGGCGCCAACGCTCAGCTGGCCACCATCGTCGTCCAGGGCTTCGCCAGCGGGAACACCGTGGATATCCCGCAGCTGATGGCCGGTTCCATGATCCTGGCCCTGCCCATGCTGATGATCTACATTTTCATGGGCAAGTACCTGATCAGCGGCCAGATGAGCGGCGCCGTGACCGCCTCTTAACGAGGATTTTCCGGGAAAGACGTATTTGATCATAAAACGCACTTGTCAATTCTTATGAGAGGTGGTTGAACAATGAAGCATCTTCAAAAACTGTGCGCGGCCCTGCTGGCGCTGATGATGGTATTGTCCGCGCTGCCCGCGCTGGCCGAGGACGCTCCCGCGCAGCCGGAGCTGGCAGCCCGGGTGAAGGACATCATCGAAGTGGACGGGCTGCAGTTCAAGGACCTGAACGACAACGGGGAGCTGGACCCCTACGAGGACTGGCGGCTTCCCGCCGAGGAGCGCGCAGAGAACCTGCTGTCCATGATGGACGCCAATCAGAAGGCCGCCCAGATGGTGCACTTGACCCTGGTCACCAAAAAGGACAGCTGGTTCACCAAGGACAACGTGGGCTTCGCCCTGGTGTATGAATACATCTTCGATATGGAGGAGCCCGACGAAGAGGACGAGGACGAAGAGGACGAGGACGAAGACGCCGTCGCCGTCACCGGCAGCGCCATGAACGCCGCCGTGCTGACCAACGAGATCCAGGAGCTGTCCGAATCCTCCGATCTGGGCATTCCGGTGATCTTCTCCATGGATACCGAGGCGGGCGCGGCCTTCGTCAAGGACGCCACCTTCCTGCCCGACGAAATCAACCTGGGCGCGGCGGACGACGAAGCGTTGACCGCCAAATACTACGAAGTGCTCAAGGAAGAGCTCATGGCCATCGGCGTGCGCATGGCCCTTTCCCCGGACGCCGACCTGATCACCGATCCCCGCTGGGGCCGCAATCAGGAATGCTATTCCGAGGATACCGACGTGGTGCAGAGGCTGATCGCCGTGGCGGTGCAGAGCCTGCAGAACGGCAGCGCCCTGACCCCCGATTCCGTCCTGGCCTGCGTCAAGCACTTCCCCGGCGCGGGAGCCCAGACCGGCGGCGTGGACGGCACGCCCCTGACCATTCAGGCCGATTCCATTGACCTGCATCTGGCCGGCTTCCGCGCCGCCATCGACGCGGGGGTGGCCGCCGTGATGCCCTACGGCTATTCCACCGTGCCCTTCCTGGGCGGCGACGCCGTGGACAATTCCGCCGATCAGAGCGCGGCCGTCATGACCGATCTGCTCCGCGGCCAGATGGGCTATACCGGCATCATCCAGACCGACTGGGGATTGAATTTCGTGGGCGCCACCAACGCCGGGGCCGATATCCTGGGCGGCGCGGGCGTGCGCTCCACCCGGCAGCTGGTGGACGAGGTGGACGAGGAACGGCTTACCGACGCCTGCCGCCGCATCCTGATCGCCAAGTTCCAAATGGGCCTGTTCGAGAACCCCTATGTGGACGAAGCCAAAGCCGAAGAGATCATCGGCAGCGACGCGCACAAAGCGGTCGCCAGGGAAGCCGCCGCCGCGTCCTTCACCCTGGTGAAATATGAAAACGCCGCCTCCCTGGCGGGGCAGCAGTTCATCGTGGCCGGCGAGCTGGCCGATAACGTGCGCTGCCTCAACAGCGGCTGGACGGCGAAGGAGCCCACGGAAATCAAGGGCACCACCATCCTGGAAGCGCTGAAAGCCAAAGCCGGCGAAGAGAACGTGACCTACGTCGCGGAAGCCGCCCAGGTGCCCGCCGATCTTGCCGGCGTCACCGCAGTGGCGGTGGTGGGCGAAAAGAGCGGCACCCACGATCCCGCCTGGGGCGCGGCCACCGTGGAATTCCCCCAGGAGCAGATCGATCTGATCCAGGCTTTGAAAGAAGCGGGGGCCAACGTGGTAGCCGTGGTGGTCATGAACCGGCCCTACGTGCTGACCCCCATCGATGAACATGCGGACAGCGTGCTGCTGGTGTACCGCCCCGGCGTCACGGCGGGCGCGGAAGCGGTGGCCGATACCCTGTTCGGGGAGAACGCCATCGGCGGCCATCTGCCCTTCCAGATCCCCGCCACCATGGAACAGGTGCTTGCCCAGCGCGAAGACCTGCCCAAGGACATCGAAAACCCGCTGTACGAATACGGCTTCGGCATCGAGACCGAGAGCTTCGGGAGGTAAGGATCATGGCTGCGATTACCATCAAGGACATGTCTGTCAGCTACAACAAAGGAAAAACCTTCGTTCTGGATCAGCTGAACCTGGAAATCAAGGATGGCGAATTCTGCGTGTTCCTGGGGCCTTCCGGCTGCGGAAAATCCACCGCCATGTATTCCATCGCCGGCCTGCTGGAGCCCTATGAGGGCGAAATCTACTTCGGCGACACCAGGATGACGGAAATGGAGAAGGGCAAGAAAAAGACCTTCGTGCCGCCCCAGGAGCGCAACATCGCCATGGTGTTCCAGGAATATGCCCTGTACCCCAACATGACGGTGCGGGAAAACATGGGCTTCGCCCTGAAAACCAAGAAGGTGCCCAAGGAAGAAATCGACAAATTGGTGATGGAGCAGGCGGAAAAGCTGGAGCTGACGGAGCTGCTGGACCGCCGCATCGCCCAGCTTTCCGGCGGCCAGCGCCAGCGCGTGGCCCTGGGCCGCGCCCTGGTGCGCAGCCCGCAGGTGTTCCTGCTGGACGAGCCGCTGGGCAATCTGGACGCCAAGCTGCGTGACCAGG
>JAFZQK010000064.1 GCA_017620455.1 Clostridia bacterium | reverse complement strand
CATGGCCGTCCACCACGGAAAACTCGCTGATCCGGTCGATCTCGTCGCCGAAAAACTCCACCCGGACGCCGTTTTCCCTTTGTCCGGCGGGGATCACCTCCACCGTATCCCCCCGAACGCGGAAATTTCCGCGCTCAAACGCCACATCGTTGCGTTCGTACTGGATCTCCACCAGCCGCCGCAGAAGCTCCTGCTGCTCCATGCGCATGCCGGGCCTGAGGGAAATCATCTGCCCTTCGTACTCGCTGGGGTCGCCCATGGAATAAATGCAGGAAACGGAGGCCACGATAATCACGTCGTTCCTTTCCTTCAGGGCGGCGGTGGCGCTGTGGCGCAGGCGGTCGATCTCCTCGTTGACGGAGGCGTCCTTTTCAATATAGGTATCGGAGGAAGGGATGTACGCCTCCGGCTGGTAATAATCGTAATACGAAACGAAATACTCCACCGCGCTGTCCGGGAAAAACGCCCGGAATTCGGCGCACAGCTGGGCCGCCAGCGTCTTATTATGGGCGATCACCAGGGTGGGGCGCTGCACCTTTTCGATGACGGACGCCATGGTAAAGGTCTTGCCCGAGCCCGTCACCCCCAGCAGCACCTGGTACGGGATGCCCGCGTCCACGCCCCGGGACAGGGCTTCGATGGCCTGGGGCTGGTCTCCCCGGGCGGCATACGGCGCCTTCAGCACAAAACGGCCCATGTCAGGTCCTCCCCGCGTTTTTTCAAACAAACAAATGTTTGTGTTCATATTTTACCATAACCGCCGCCCTTTGCCAACAAAAAAATAATGGCTGGCAGCGCCGCGGAATGTCTGCGGCGGCGGGGCGGTATGCTGAAAAAATCTTGCTGGAAGCGGGTTTTCGGCGGGTTTGGCAGCAGAAAGATTTCCTTCCGGCCGGGCACGATAACCGCGAAATCGGGAATTTTCGCGGAGGTGACTGTCCCATGCCGCAGTATGTGATCGCCCATTCGCCGCGTCTGAGCGGGGAAGTGCGGGTGAGTACGTCGAAAAACGCGGTGCTGCCCATCCTGGCGGCGGCGCTGCTGACGCCGGAAGAAACGGTGATCCACGGGATCCCGCGACTGACGGACGTGGACCATATGGAGCGGATCCTGCGCGCCTGCGGGGCGGAAACGGCCCGGGAGGGCGGCAGCATCCGGGTGCGCGCCCGGGCCGTCCACAGCCCCGGAGACACCGCGGACATGCGCAGCATGCGGGCCAGCGTGCTGATCCTGGGGCCGCTGATGGCCCGAACGGGAGAATGCGCCCTCACCATGCCCGGGGGCTGCGCCATCGGGCAAAGGCCCATCGACCTGCATTTGAAGGGGCTGCAGCGCCTGGGCGCCCGGGTGGACATGGACGGCGGCCGGGCCCAGGTGGCAGGCCGGCTCAAAAGCGCCAATATTTACCTGGATTTTCCCAGCGTGGGCGCCACGGAAAACCTGTTGATGGCCGCGGCGCTGACCCCCGGCGTCACCCGCATCGAAAACGCGGCGAAGGAGCCGGAAATCTTCGATCTGTGCCGCTTCCTGTCCCTGATGGGGGCGCGGATCGCCGGGGCGGGCACGGCCAACATCACGGTGGAAGGGGTGGAAGCGCTCCACGGCGCGGAATACACCCCCATCCCGGACCGGATCGAGGCGGGCACATTGGCCTGCGCCGCGGCGCTCACGGACGGCAGCGTGCTGCTGGCCGGCGCGCGCAGCGATCACATGCGGGCGCTGCTGTTCAAACTGACGGAATCGGGGCTGATCTGCCAGGAGGACGCCCGGGGCCTGCGCCTGCGGGGACGGGCCCGGCATCCCATGGAGGCCCGCACCTTATCCTACCCCGGCTTCCCCACCGACATGCAGGCGCCCCTGATGGTGGTGGCCACCCAGACCCACGGCCTCAGCGTTTTCCTGGAAACCATTTTTGAAAACCGCTTCATGCACGTGGTGGAGCTCCGCCGCCTGGGCGCGCGGATCCGGGTGGAGGGCCAGCTGGCCCTGATCCAGGGCGGCGTTCCTCTGAACGGCGCCGCCGTCTCCGCCACCGATCTGCGGGCCGCCGCCGCGCTGATGCTGGCCGGGCTGGTCTCCCAGGGCGTCACCCGCCTGAACGACCCCGCCGGCCACCTGATGCGCGGATACGAAGGCCTGGAGGAAAAGCTGCGCGCCCTGGGCGCTGACGCGAAAAAGATCGCCGGCTGACTTTTCCCCTTCCCATCCGGTTTTTCATTGTTTTTTTCCGGTATTTCCCCTTGACTTTAATGCTTTTATTCGTTAAAGTATCATCAGCCGGCCGCGGCCGGCTGGATTTGAACGCAAGAAGGATGGATGGCTTATGGTGCTCAAGGTACTTATGCTGGTGGTCTTTTTCGGCGTGATGATCGGCATCGGGCTGTACTGCCGGCGCAACGCCACGGACGTGAACGGCTTCGTGCTGGGCGGGCGGAACGTGGGGCCCTGGCTGACGGCGTTCGCCTACGGCACTTCCTATTTTTCCGCGGTCATTTTCGTGGGCTACGCGGGGCAGTTCGGCTGGAAATTCGGCATCGCCGCCACCTGGATCGGCATCGGCAACGCGGTGATCGGGTCGCTGATGGCCTGGGCGGTGCTGGGCAGGCGCACCCGGATCATGACCCAGCATCTGCAAAGCGCCACCATGCCGGATTTCTTCGCCATGCGCTTTGATTCCCAGTCGCTGAAGATCGTTTCCGCCGTGGTGATCTTCATTTTCCTCATCCCCTACACTGCCAGTCTGTACAACGGCCTGAGCCGCCTGTTTGAAATGGCCTTCGGCGTGCCCTACGTCTGGTGCGTGATCGCCATGTCGGTGCTCACCGCCGTTTACGTGATCGCCGGCGGCTATATGGCCACCGCCATCAACGATTTCATTCAGGGCATCATCATGATCTTCGGCATCATCGCCGTGATCGCGGCGGTGCTGGGCCAGAAGGGCGGCTTCATGGGCGCCCTGGAGGGGCTGGCCGCCGTTTCGGACGAGAGCGTTTCCGCCGCCCCCGGCATCTTCAATTCCTTCTTTGGCCCCGATCCTCTGGGACTGCTGGGCGTGGTGATCCTCACCTCCCTGGGCACCTGGGGCCTGCCCCAGATGGTGGGCAAATTCTACGCCATCAAGCGGGAAGGCGACATCCACAAGGGCACCATTATTTCCACCGCCTTCGCCGTGATCGTGGCCGGCGGGTGCTATTTCCTGGGCGGCTTCGGCCGGCTGTTCACCGGCGACCCGGGCATCCAGTACAACGCCAAGGGCGGCATCATTTTCGACTCCATCATCCCCGCCATGCTGCAATCCAGCCTGGGGGACCTGCTCATCGCCGTGGTGATCATCCTGGTGCTTTCCGCCTCCATGAGCACGCTTTCCTCCCTGGTGCTCACCTCCTCCTCCACCGTGACGCTGGACCTGCTCAAAGGCCACGCCGTTAAAAAAATGGACGAAAAGAAGCAGCTGCTCACCATGCGGGGGCTGATCGTGGTGTTCATCGCCGTCTCCGCCGTCATCGCCATTATCCAGGTCAAATCCCCCGTGGCCTTCATCGCCCAGGCCATGGGCGTCAGCTGGGGGGCCATGGCCGGCGCGTTCCTGGCGCCCTTCCTCTACGGGCTGTACTGGAAGCGGGCCACGGCCCGGTCCTGCTGGGCGTCCATCCTGTTCTCCAGCATTTTTATGACCGTCGTCATGTTCAACCAGCTGGGCATCCTGACGCTCAATCTCGGGCTGCTCGCCTCTCCCATCAACGCCGGCGCGTTCTGTATGATCGCGGGATTGGTGATCGTGCCGCTGGTGAGCCTGATCAGCAAAGCGCCGGACAAACAGCTGGTGGAGGACGCTTTCTCCTGCTACAGCCAGAAGGTGCTGGTCAAGCAGACCGAAGCCCTGGGCGACGGGGAATAACGAGAAAAAAAGCGGGGGAACCGTTCTTTGCGGGCCAAAGAGCGGTTCCCCCGCGCCCCCTTCCGAGAAAGCCGGTTTTTTCAGGTTTTTTATTCAATACCAGGGCTGCGGCAATAAGCGCGCCGCAGCCCTTTTGCGGGAGAAAAGCCATGATCGTCGATATCCATACCCATGTCTTTCCGGAAAAAATCGCCGCCGCGGCCGTGGACAAGCTGGCCGCCGCCTCCCACACCCATCCCTTTTCCGACGGCACGGCGGCGGAGCTGCAGGCCTCCATGCGCGCCGCGGGGGTGGATCTTTCCGTGGCGCTGCCCGTGGCCACCGCTCCCCGCCAGGTGCCCCACATCAACGACGCCGCCCTGCAAATGAACGAACACGCGGCGGAGAGCGGCATCCTCTCCTTCGGCTGCATGCACCCGGATTTTCCGGACTGGCACGCCGAGCTGGGGCGCATCGCCCGGGCGGGCGTCCGGGGCATCAAGCTGCACCCGGCTTATCAGGAGGTGGATTTTGACGACCCCCGCACTCTGCGTATCCTGGACCGCTGCGGCGAGCTGGGCCTCGCCGTTCTGACCCACGCGGGGCTGGACGTGGGCCTGCCCGGCCATGCGGAGGCCGCGCCGGATAAGATCGCCCGGGCGCTCCTGGCCGTCGGGCCCGTCAGGCTGATCCTGGCCCATATGGGCGGCTGGCGCTGGTGGGCGCAGGCGGAAGCGCTGCTCCGGGATACCGGCGCGTATCTGGATACCTCCTTCTCCCTGGGCCCCATGACGCCCCTGAACGACGGATCCTGCGCTGCCGCCCCCGAAGGGCTTCAGCGCCTGACGGAGAAACAGTTCGTGCATATGGTCCGCGCATTCGGCCCGGACCGTATCCTTTTCGGCACCGATTCCCCCTGGGAGGACCAGGCCGCCGAAATCGGAAAAATCCGCGCCCTGCCCCTTGCGGACGAAGAAAAAGCCGCCATCCTGGGCGGAAACGCCCGGCGGCTGCTGGGGCTGTGATCGGAGAGGACCGGAAGGGGCGCCGCCCCTTTAAAACCCCGCCGGGGTGGGCATCCCACCCCGGACCCCGCCGACTGCGGATACCGCTCGTCCGATACGGAAGGATCGGCTCCCGCCGCAGCGAATCATTGGCTTTCGGACATGCGAAAAACGACGAAGAACCGCAGGAAAACGCAAGCGCTTTCCTGCGGGTCATTCGTTCGTTTTTCCCGGTGCGCAGAGCGCACCGGTATGGCGTTCAGAGAACGCCGTGCCCGAAAGCAAACGAGAAAACCCACAGCCGAGGTCCAGGAGGGGGACCCTCCTGGTTCGGGGGGCCGGGGGGCTGAAGAAGCCCCCCGATCGTCCTTCCGGCGTTTTTACAGTTCGCTCAGTTCCTCCTGATCCACCAGACGGATCCCCCGGCCCGTCAGGGCGGCGGCGGCTTTATGGTGGCCCGCCACCTTGAAGATCATATAGGCGCTGCCCGCCTGGGCGCCCAGGAAAGCGTACATATACTCCACGTTGGTATTTTCCTCGTTGAGGATAGAGAGCACGTGGCTCAGCCCGCCCGGCACGTCGGGGATCTTCACCGCCAGCACGCTGCTCACTGCGTGGATGAACCCCGCGTCCTTGAGCACCGTAGTGGTCTTATACAGATCGTCCACGATGATCCGGGCGATACCGAAATCGCTGGTTTCCGCCAGGGAGAAGGCCCGCATGTCGATCTCGTTTTCCGCCAGCACCCGCGTCAGGTCCGCCAGGGCGCCGGGCTTATTTTCCAGGAACACGGAAATCTGCTTTACACTCATGGCTGCATCCTCCTTAAATCCTGCGTTTGTCGATGACGCGCACGGCCTTGCCCTCGCTGCGGACGATGGATTTGGGCGCTACCAACGTCACCTTGGCGGTGAGGCCCAGCATGGTCCGCAGTCCGGCCACCAGCTCCTTCTGCCGCTTTTCGATCTCGCCCACGCTGTCGGTGAACATTTCGGGGGTCATTTCCACCTGCACGTCCAGGGTGTCGGTATAGTTGACGCGGTCCACGATGATCTGGTAATTGGCGGGATAGCCCTGATTGAGCAGCACGGTTTCGATCTGGCTGGGGAACACGTTCACGCCGCGGATGATGAGCATATCGTCGCTGCGGCCCCGGGGCTTGCTCATCTTCACATGGGTACGCCCGCAGGGGCACTTTTCCCGGCTCAGCACGCAGATATCCCGGGTGCGGTAGCGGATGAGGGGGAAGGCCTGCTTGGTGATGGCGGTGAATACCAGTTCACCCTGCTGCCCCTCGGGCAGCACCTCGCCGGTTTCGGGGTCGATGATCTCGGCGATGAAGTGGTCCTCGTTGATGTGCATGCCGTTCTGGGCGGAGCACTCGAAGGCCACGCCGGGGCCGGAAAGCTCCGTGAGCCCGTAGATATCGTAGGCCTTGATGCCCAGGGTCTTTTCGATATCCCGGCGCATTTCCTCGCTCCAGGCCTCCGCGCCGAAAATGCCCGCCTTAAGCGGGATCTGATCCGGGGTGAGGCCCATTTCCTTCATGCTCTCCCCCAGGTATTCAGCGTAGGAAGGGGTGCAGCAGAGGATGGTGGCGTTCAGGTCCCGGATGAACATGATCTGCCTTTCGGTATTGCCGGAGGACATGGGCACCGTCATGCAGCCCACCTTCTGGCTGCCGCCGTGGAGGCCCATGCCGCCGGTGAACAGGCCGTAACCGTAGCTGACCTGGCACACATCCTCCGCCGTGGCACCGGCGGCGGTCAGGGCCCGGGCGGTGCAGTCGTCCCACAGGTCCACGTCCGCCTGGGAATAGAAGGCCACCACCCGCTTGCCGGTAGTGCCGGAGGTGGAATGGATACGCACCACCTGGTCCTTGGGAACGCCCAGCATGCCGTAGGGGTAGGCGTCCCGAAGGTCGTACTTGCTCAGGAACGGCAGCTTGTGCAAATCTTCGGTTCCTTTGATGTCGTCCGGGGTCAGGCCCTTTTCCTCCATCTTTTTGCGGTAATAGGGCACGCTGTCCCACACGTGACACACCTGCTTGACCAGGCGCTCATCCTGCCAGGCCTTGATCTGCTCCCGGCTTGCGGTTTCGATTTCGGGCTGAAAATAGCGTTCCGCCATAGGCAATTCCTTCTTTCGCGGTAAAATCATTCATAAGCAGATTGAGTCAAAAAAGTTTGTCATTCCTGTGTCACGAAAACGGCATTACGGCCGGGAAAGCCGGAATCAGATTCGCCGCGTTTACGCGTTTTTTCCCAGCTCAAAGGCCTTTTTGTTCATTTCCAGGAATTTGGCGGGCACGATGGCTTCCATGGCCTTCTGCCAGGCCTCCTGCGGCAGATCGAAATAATGGCTGAGGCGGCCCATCAGCACGATGTTCACGGCCTTGCTGCTGCCGGCCTGCTTGGCCAGGGCCAGGCAGTCCAGCGCGTCCACCTTCGCCCCGGCGGCCTTCATTTTTTCCACCAGATTTTCGGGATACTGCGCCGCGCCCGTCACCACGGGCATGGGGTCGATCTGCTGGGTGGAGGTGACGATCTGCCCGCCGGGCCGGAGGAAGGACACCCAGCGCGCCGCCTCCAGCAGCTCAAAGGACACGATGAAGTCCGCTTCGCCCCTGTCGATGACGGGAGACGCCACCTTGTCGCCGTAGCGCACGTAGGTGACCACGCTGCCGCCCCGCTGGCTCATGCCGTGGACCTCCGAAACCTTCACGTCATACCCCTGCTCCAATAACACTCGGCCCAGCAGCTTGCTGGCCAGCAGACTGCCCTGGCCGCCCACGCCCACGATCATCACATTTTTCGTTTCCATTGCTCACGCCTCCTTCGCCGTGCTCTCAAAGGCATCCACGCGGCACAGCTGGCTGCACACGCCGCAGCCCACGCACAGCGTTTCGTCCACCCGGGCCTTGCCGTCCTTGATGGAGATGGCCGGGCAGCCGATGCGCATGCAGCTCTTGCAGCCCACGCACTTGCCCGCGTCCACCCGGAGGGACGGCTTGTGCTTCACATATTTGAGCAGGGCGCAGGGCCGCCGGGAGATGATGACGGACGCCTCGTCCGCCGCCAGTTCCTCCTTCACGGCCTTGTCGCAGGCCGCCAGATCGTAGGGGTCCACCACCAGGACGCGATGGAAGCCCATGGCGCGGCAGAGGCTTTCCAGGTCGATCTTCCCCGCCGGATCGCCCTTGATGTTGTAGCCGGTGGTGGGGTTCTGCTGGTGGCCGGTCATGCCGGTGATGGAATTGTCCAGGATGATCACCGTGGAATTGGACTGGTTGTAGGCGATGTTGGCCAGGCCCGTCATGCCGGAGTGCATGAAGGTGCTGTCGCCGATGACGGCCACGGTCTTATGCTCGCTGTCCGCGCCCCGGGCCTTGTTGAACCCGTGGATGGCGCTGACGGACGCGCCCATGCAGGCCGTCATTTCAATGGCCGCCAGGGGCGCCACCGCCCCCAGGGTATAGCAGCCGATGTCGCCCAGCACCGTGCACTTATTGCGGTTCAGGGTATAGAACAGGCCCCGGTGGGGGCAGCCGGCGCACATCACCGGCGGCCGGGCGGGCACCTGCTCGCCCAGATCCGGCCCTTGCTGCCGGGGGATGCCCAGCTTATCCCGCACGATATTCTGGCTCAGCTCGCCCAGGGGCGGGAACAGGCTCTTGCCTTCCACGGCCAGGCCCAGCACCCGGCAATGGTTCTCGATGAAGGGGTCCAGCTCCTCCACCACGATCAGGCGCTGTACCTGCGCCGCGAAATCCCGGATCTTCTTTTCCGGCAGGGGCCAGATCATGCCCAGCTTCAGCACGGGATACCTGTCGCCGCAGGCCTCCTTCACGTACTGGTAGCTGGTGGAGGAGGTGATGATGCCGATGCTGCCGTCACTGCCCGGCTCGATCCGGTTCAGTTCGCTGTTTTCCGCAAACTCGGTCAGCTTTTTCGTCCTCTCCTCCACGATGGGATGGCGGCGGATGGCGTTGCCGGGCATCATGACGTACTTGCCGATGTTCTTTTCATAGGGCTTCACGGGCACGTCCGCTCGGGGGAACGTTTCCACCGCGGACTGGGAGTGGGCGATGCGGGTGCACATTTTTAAGAACACGGGCGTATCGAACTGTTCGGAGATCTCATACGCCTTTTTCGCAAACGTCAGGGCCTCCCCCGCGTCCGAGGGCTCCAGCATGGGCACCTTCGACGCCCGGGCGTAATGCCGGGAATCCTGCTCGTTCTGGGAGGAATGCATCCCCGCGTCGTCCGCCACGGCAATGACCATCCCGGCGTTGACCCCGGTGTAGGAAATAGTGAACAGCGGGTCCGCCGCCACGTTGAGGCCCACGTGCTTCATGCCGCAGAAGCTGCGCTTCCCCGCCAGGCTGGCCCCGAAGGCCACCTCCATGGCCACCTTCTCGTTGGGCGCCCATTCGCAGTATACCTCGTCGTATTTGGCCAGCTCCTCGGTGATTTCGGTGCTGGGCGTGCCGGGATAGGAGGACACCACCGCGCACCCCGCTTCATACAGCCCCCGGGCCGCCGCCGCGTTGCCAAGCATCAGTTTTTTCATTTCATTTCTTCTCCCTGTTCTTCTTTGTTCAGCCCCATCCGCAGGATCATTTCCCGCATGGTGCCGCCGGATTCGTTATCCAGGATGTTCCTGCGCACCCGGCTGATGGTGGCGCTGCTGGCCCCCGTCTTTTCCAGGATCTCCAGATACACCTTGTCCTGCATCAGATACGCCGCCACATCGTAGCGCTGCTCCATGCTGCGCAGCTCCGTGGGGGTGCACAGGTCGTCGAAAAACCGTTTGCATTCCTCCGCGTCCCTGAGCTGCACGATGGCCTCGTACAGCGCGTTGCTCCGTTGTTTTTTCGCGTTCCTCGCCATTTTTTCTCCGTCCCCCTCTTTTTCCGGGCGCTCCGCGGCTTTGGTTTCGCCTGTATTTTAGCACATTAAAGCGTGTAAGTAAAGCGCGGACGCTGTACTTTTTTAGTACAACGCCCATACAGTCCGCGCCTTGACAAACGCGGCAAAATGCGGTATGCTTCTTTAGCGAATAAAAGCGATAAAGAATATCGCTGGAAACAGAAAGGATGCCGCCGACATGCCCATAACCGACCTGCTGGAAAGAAACAGCAAGCTCTACGGAAACGAAACCGCCCTGGTGGAAATGAACCCCGAGATCCAGGAGGAGCCCCGGGTCACCTGGCGTGAATATGAACTGATCCAGCCCACCACCGCCACCCCCTACCGCCGGGAGATCACCTGGAGCGTATTCGACGAGAAAGCCAACCGGGTGGCGAACCTGCTCATGAGCCGGGGCATCCGCAAGGGGCAGAAGGTGGCCATCCTGCTGATGAACTGCCTGGAATGGCTGCCCATCTACTTCGGCATCCTGAAAACCGGGGCCATCGCGGTGCCCCTGAATTTCCGCTACACCGCCGACGAAATCGAATACTGCCTGCGCCTGGCGGACGCGGACGTGCTTTTCTTCGGCCCGGAATTCATCGGCCGCGTGGAGGACATCGTGCCCAAGATCAGCCGGGAAAAGATCCTCTTCTTCGTGGGGGACAACCGGCCCTCCTTCGCCGAAAGCTACAACGAGGCCGTGGCGAACTGCTCCTCCTCCGCCCCCAAGGTGCTCATCGAGGATACCGACGAGGCCGCCATTTACTATTCCTCCGGCACCACGGGCTTCCCCAAGGCCATATTGCTGGACCATACGGCGCTTTTGCAGTCCGCCCGGATGGAGGCCATGCACCACGAAACCACCCATAACGACGTGTTCCTCTGCATCCCGCCGCTGTACCACACCGGCGCGAAAATGCACTGGTTCGGCTCGCTCTTCACCGGCAGCCGGGCGGTGATCCTCAAGGGCAATAAGCCCAAGGCCATCCTGGACGCGGTGAGTATGGAAAAATGCACCATCGTCTGGCTGCTGGTGCCCTGGGCCCAGGACATCCTGGCGGCCATCGAGCGCGGGGACGTGAAGCTGGAGGACTATCAGCTGTCCCAGTGGCGGCTGATGCACATCGGCGCCCAGCCGGTGCCCCCCTCCCTG
>JAFZQK010000006.1 GCA_017620455.1 Clostridia bacterium | reverse complement strand
TGTTGGCCAGGATGCTGCGGACGACCAAATGCATGGCGGGGACGTTCACGGGGGCGGCGAAGATTTCTTCGCTCAGCTCCATGCTGCCCACTTTCCTGCCCTGCATGTCGACGACGTCAATGTTAGGCATAATCTCGTTTCCTCCTTACATCAGGCCTTGCAGGTGTTGCGGATGAGCAGCAGGCCTTCCTTGGGGCCGGGCACGGCGCCCCGAACCAGCAGCAGGCTGCGTTCGGCGTCCACCTGTACCACATCCAGGTTCTGGATGGTGACCCGCTCCACGCCGTAATGGCCGGCCATGTGCTTGTTCTTGAACACCCGGGAGGGGTCGGAGTTGGCGCTCATGGAGCCGACGCCGCGGTGATACTTGGAGCCGTGGGCCATGGGGCCGGTGTGCTGGTTCCAGCGGTAGATGGGGCCGGTGTAGCCGCGGCCCTTGGTGATGCCGGTGATGTCCACCTTATCGCCCGCTTCAAAGATGTCGGCTTTGATTTCCTGGCCCACTTCGTACTGGGCGCAGTCTTCCAGGCGGAATTCGCGCATATGGCGCATGGGGGCGACGCCCGCCTTCTTGAAGTGTCCGGCGTCGGGCTTGTTCACCAGCTTTTCCACCCGGTTCTCGGGCACCTTGTCAAAGCCGAACTGAACCGCTTCGTAGCCGTCCTTTTCCAGGGTCTTCTTCTGCACCACGGTGCAGGGGCCCGCCTGAATGACCGTCACGGGGACCAGACGGCCGTCGGGCAGGAAAATCTGGGTCATGCCCAGCTTTTTGCCTACGATTGCCTTTTTCATAATGCTCCTCCTGCCTTACAGCTTGATTTCGATTTCGACGCCGGCCGGCAGATCCAGCTTCATCATGGCGTCCACAGTACGGGGGTTGGGGTTGTGAACGTCGATGAGGCGCTTGTGGGTGCGGCGTTCGAACTGCTCACGGCTGTCCTTGTACTTGTGGGGGGCGCGGAGGATCGTGACGATCTCCTTTTCGGTGGGCAGCGGGATGGGGCCGGATACCCGGGCGCCCGTCCTGGTGGCGGTGTCCACAATGCGCTCGGCGGATTCGTCGATCAGCTTGTGCTCGTACGCCTTGAGCTTGATGCGGATTTTCTGGTTGGCCATGGTTCTTCCTCCTTGATTTCGTACTCACGGCTGAAAGCGGGGGGAGTCTTTCTTTTTTCCGCCCTTCGCGCTTCGCAGGGGGCGCGGCGGCGGGGAAAGCCCACTTTCGCCTTCCGCGGTTTTTACGCGGTCCGAGTCCGTTCGTCGGGGTCCAGCCCCGGCTGGTCCGCGATAATTACCCGTTCTGGCCGGAACGGCAACTTATCGCCTCATCCCATAAACAGACAACAGGCATATTATATAAGATCCCGATCAAAATTGCAAGCATTTTTCACCCCCTGAAAAAAATTTTTTTGCGATTTTTTTCAGATCCATCCCCGGAAAACGGCGTAATATCACCGTTTGCGGGAAGCACGCTTGACAACCCTTCCGGGTGTGTCTTTCCGGGCGAAACAGGCGCGCTTTCCGGCTGCAGAGGAGGCCTTTTTGCTGTCCGACACAACAATCAGTGCATGCCGCGGCCGCCGACACAGGATATTGTGTATTTTGATTCAGTTTTTCATTTTCAGGAGCGGCCGGGCCCGCAGACGACCGCATGAAAAGAAAAAACCCCGCGCAGCCGCAGGGCTTCCTTTCGCCGCGAAGGGCGGGGGTTTCCGTCCGTTGACGAAAGCGCTTTCCCTTCACCACAGCACCATGGACAGGCAGCCGAAAAACGCCGTCAGCAGAACCAGGAACAGCAATTCCTGCTTCCATCGCTTCAGCAGCAGCCCCGCGGTTTCCCGCATGAACGCATTGGGCCAGAACCACCATTTCGTTCTGCTGCCGATCCCTTCCGCGTTCAGCCCGGCCTGCCGCGCCCACACGCCGCTGCGGAACACGTGATAGCTGCTGGTGGAAAACGCGGCCTTGCCGTCCGGGTCCACAGCCTGCATGAGCGCCCTGGAAAAAGCCAGATTCTCATATGTGTTTACGGACCGGTCCTCCGGCAGGATCAGGCGGTCTTCCACCCCCCGGGCCAGCAGATACCGGCGGATGGCCTCCGCCTCGGCCATGGGTTCGTTGGCGCCCTGCCCGCCGGAGGGGATGAAAACGGCCTCCCGCCCGGTTTTTTCCTTCTGCGCGCGCCAGAATTCCAGCGCCCTGTCCGCCCGGGCGCGGAGCAGGGGCGGCAGCGTGCCGTCCCCGCGGAACCAGCAGCCGTGAATGATGATGAACCGCTTGTCCGGATCCGGCCAATGCTTCGCCGCCCGGACGCCGCAGATCACTGCCCCGGTGAGCATGCACTGGAAATAAACGAACACCGTGGCATAGGTGTTCTGCAGCGTTCTGTCGATCCGGCCTTCCCATTCCGATCCCATAAAATCCCGGGAGATCAGATACCAGCCCAGCGCGTCCCCGGCGATCAGCAGCCCGCTCACCAGAAGGCCCAGGATATTCTGCGCCCGGCGGCCCTCATGCCGCAGCAGGAAAAGATTGCTGACGGCCATGCTCAATGCGAACAGCAGCACCGGCAGCGCGGTCAGCAGCATATACCGGACGCTGGCGCCGCTGATGGCGCCGTACGCGGAATACATGCTGTATACTTCGGGATGCGTCAGATGGGAAACCGTCACGCTGAGCATGACCAGGCCGCTTGCCAGCGCGAACAGGGAAAAGCCGGAATAATAGATGGTGCCGTAATCGTAAAACAGCGGGCCCTTCGCCTGAAAAAAATGCCACAGCATAATGGCGCTCATCAGCAGCCAGAACAGCGTGACCGCGATCAGCACGGCGGAATCGCCGGTAAAATTCCCGGAGCCCAGATCATACACCGTCCCCGTCCCGTCCACCCGCAGCACGCAGACGGTCACGGCGCCGCCCGCTTCGTCCCCGAACAGGATCTCCGTTTCGCCGGGGGCCAGCGGCCGCACCGGAAACCGCAGATACCGCCCGCTCCTTTCCGGCGCGCCGAGGCTCAGCACCTCCGGCTTTTCCACCCGGAACGCGATATCCGCCCGCCCGTTTTGCGGCAGGAAATAATAAATGCAGAACCGATTGAAAACGGCGATCCTGCACGCGATGCACAGCACTGCCAGCGCCGCCGCGCCCAGGAGGATCTGCTTGGCCGCTTTTCTCATGCGTTCATCTCCGTTTCCATGCAGCGTTTCAGCCGGGGAAAAAGCCCCTTCGTACGCGAGCCCCAGGGATATTCTATCACAGGGAACGGCTTTCTTCAATCAAGCACACCGCAGCAGGAAAAAACACGACGCCCTTTCCGGACGCCGTGCTTGGCATTCAAAGCGATTATTTCTTTTTGCCCTGGTTGGCAACCGCCTGCATCTTGGCCTGGATGGCGCTCTGGTCGCCCAGGTAGTAATGCTTGATCACGTTGAAATCGTCGTCGAACTCGTACACCAGCGGCACGGCCGTGGGGATGTTGACGCCGATGATCTCTTCGTTGCTCAGCTTGTCGAAATACTTCACCAGCGCCCGCAGGGAATTGCCGTGGGCGGCGATGACCACGCGCTTGCCGGCCTTCATATCGGGCTTGATGACCTCTTCAAAATAGGGCACCACGCGCTCCACCGTGGTTTCCAGGCTCTCGTTGGCGGGCAGCAGGGCCGGGTCCACATTGCGGAACATGGGCTGACGGATAGCGCTGCGCTCGTCGCTTTCGTCCAGTGCCGGGGGCTTGACGTCGTAGGAACGGCGCCAGATCTTCACCTGCTCCTCGCCGTATTTTTCGGCGGTCTCGGCCTTGTTCAGGCCCTGCAGGGCGCCGTAATGGCGTTCGTTGAGCTTCCAGCTCTTCACCACCGGCAGCCAGGCCCGGTCCATTTCGTCCAGGGCGATATTCAGGGTGTGGATGGCCCGCTTGAGGTAGGAGGTGTAGCACACGTCGAAATCGTAGCCCTCGTTCTTGAGCACGATGCCGGCCTGCCGGGCTTCTTCCCGGCCCTTTTCGCTCAGGTCCACGTCCGTCCAGCCCGTGAACAGGTTCAGCTTGTTCCATTCGCTTTCGCCATGCCGAATCAGTACCAGTTTCATTCGCATCCCTCTTTCTTCACGCCCGTTGGCGCCTGCGCCGGGCGAATGCATTTCCTTGCGCGCCGCGCTTCTTTGATTATACCACGCCCCGGGCGGCTTGACAAGCGATAAAACGCCGGTTTTTACCTGCCCTCCGGGGCGTTCAGGAACGCGCCGACGAAAACGGCGGGGGAGTTCCAGTACACGGCGATCTCGTTGGTATCCGCGGAAGGGGTTTCGTCCAGGAAGCACTTCGCCGGCGGCGTGCCCTCCCCCAAGGCGGCCTTGGTGCCGGGATAGGGCATGCGGCAGTTGGGCCCGCCGGAAAGCAGCCCGGGCACCGGCGCTTCGATCCCGTCCGCCCCGGAGGGCCGGTGATGGGGATGCAGCACCCGGCGTTCGCCCATGCCGGTCACGAAGCAGACGTCCAGGGCGTTGAGCCCCAGGGCGTAATCCCACTGCAGGATCGCCCCGGCGCGCATATCCTCCCGCCCGGTGAGCAGACAGGCGGCGGCAAAGGCCATGCCGTGGCTCATGATGGGCAGGATGCTGCCCCAGCCGTACCCCTCCGGCATCAGCGCCGTGCCGTAGCCGGAAGCCCGGCTGAGGGCCAGCGCCTTTTCCGCCCCGGAAAGGAAATCCTCCCGGACGCGGGCGTACAATTCCCCGGCGCGCTCCCCGAGCGCAAACAGGCAGCACAGCGCCCCCAGGCCGCTCACCTCCGCCCAGCCGAAGGCCGTGGGGTGCAGCCCGCCCGCCGCATAGATCTCCCGCGCGCTGGCCAGGCAGCCTTCGTCCCCGGCGGCAGCGTACAGTTCGCACGCCGCCCAGAACCTTTCGTCCCGGTCGCTGCGGTCGCCGTACCAGCCGGTGGTCACGCCCTCCGGGTTGCGGAAGGGGATCATTTCCGGGTGCTTTTCCAGCCAGGCCCAGGCCCGTTTGGCGGAAAGCAGCATCCGGTTGGCGAACGCCGGGGCAAAGCCGCGGAACGCCCGGGCCCCCAGCGCCAGGCAGGCCGCCGCCGCGCCGGTGGCGCAGGAGGAGACCGGCATCAGGTATTCTTCCTCCAGATCGTCCTGGGGCATGATGAAGGGGGCGAAGCGGGCTTTCGTCAGCTTGTGATGGAAGGCCCCGTCCTCCCGCTGCATGCGCAACAGCCATTCCAGCTCCCACCGGGCCTCGCTGAGAATATCCGGCGTGCCGCAGCCCGTTTCCGGGATGTTCAGATCGTCCCCGCAGCCCCGGGGGAACAGCAGCCAGGCGTAGATCAGGTGCGCCGCGGCCACCGCGCCGGGGCTGACGTACTTGCCGTAGTCCCCCGCGTCGTGCCATCCTCCGGGCACCGACCGCCGCACGTCCCGCTTTTCCCAGTCCCGGGCCGGGGCGGTATGGCAGGGCGGATGCGCCCAGATCCCCGCGTGCTTTTCCTCAAGGCCGCAGCCGCAGCGCTGATAATACAGCCCCTTGATGAGGGCGTTTTCCGCCGCCCGCCAGGCGTCCTTTTCCACCCGCAGCCTTCTTTTCACGCCCCCCGCCGCCAGGGCATATTCCCCCTCGGGCAGCCTGCCCAGATCCAGCAGCGCCACCCGGTCGCCGGAGGCCGCGTCGGGCCGGGGCGAGAGGGGAATGCGGCGCAGTTCCTTCCCCGCCGCGTCCGAGAGCACCGCCTCGCCCTCCGCCAGCGCCGCGGCGTGGACGGGGGATCCCGCGGCGTACCCCGCCTGGTTCACCCGGATCACCCGGCGCTTTTCCGGCAGGGAAACCACCGCGTCGAAGGCCGGCTTCGTTTCCCTCTCCCCGGTGAACAGCAGCGGAAAGCTCCGCTCCCGCCGGAAGCCCGTCAGCCAGCTGTCCCGGTCCGTAAGGCCCCAGAAGGTCACGCTGCCCACGGGGATGCCCTCCGCCTTCAATCGCAGCAGCATATCGAAATACTCTTCGTAATGCGCCGCTAAGGCGGCCTGATGCGCTTCGTCGCCGCCGGGGCAGTGGATGTCCAGTTCCGTTACCTGCAATTCCAGCCCCAGCGCCGCGTACCGCCTGGCCGCCTCCTCGCACAGGGAAACCGGCGGATCGTTCAGCGCGAAATGACCCTGCATGCCCATGCCGTCCGCCAGGCCTTCTTCCGTCAATCCTTCCAGCATGGCAAGGATGGCGTCCCGCTTGTCCGGCAGGAACGTATTATAATCGTTGTAAAACAGCTTCTGCCCCGGGGCCTGATATTTCCGGGCGGCCCGGAAGGCGGCGGGGATAAAATCCGGCCCCGCGGTCTGAAACCACAGGCTGCGGGCGCGGTACGCCCCGGGGGCGCCCTGGTCCGGCTCCATGGCCTCGTTGACCACGTCCCAGGCGTACACCACCCCGGGGAAAGCGCCGTTCACGTGGGTCATCACGTCCCGGATGTAGGCTTCCTGCCGGGCCAGCACCGTGTCCCGGTCCGCCAAAGGCGCGTCGGGGGCGTCGTCCCAGTTTTCCGCGAAAAACCACCGGGGCGTCTGGTTGTGCCAGCACAGCACGTGGAAACGCACCCGGAGCCCGCTGTCCCGGGCAAAGGACAGCAGATCGTCCGTCCGGACGAAATCCTGGGCCGTTCGTACGCCGTCGCCCAGGGCCAACGTGGCCTTCCGATCCAGCAACCGCTCCGGCTTCATGCCGTTTTCCGCGGTGATGGAATTGAAATGGCGCAGCACCAGGGCGCGCCCCGCTTCGTCCCCGATGCTCCAGGGGTTCACGGCGGCGCCGATCAGAAACTCCCCGCGGTACGCGCAGCAAAGGGACGGGGCGGCATCAAAACGGGTCATGGCTGGGTCCTCCCGGATCTGGATTGCGGCGGCGCCGCTTTGTTCCACTATAGTACATTTTTTCCGCGTCCGCAAGGAATTTAGCCGGCAGAATTTCCGAAACCACGGATTTTTCAACAGACCTGCAAACAGCAAAATGAAATGCCCGCCACGTTCTCTGTGGCGGGCCGAAATGATTCCGCTGACCGTCGATGAAATACGGGTTTACCGAAACAGGAAGCGCCTTTTCTTTTTTTCCGGCGCGGGGGGCGGATCGATCTCAAGGATGTGCCAGCCCACGGCGTTGAATACCGTGGTGTCGCCGTACTGCTGGCGCTGGGGCAGGTGGTGGCCGTAGCTCTGATGCACGTGGCCGTGCACCAGGTAGCGGGGATGATACCGGTCCATGAGGGGCAGGAAGGCTTCGAACCCCCGGTGGGCGTTGTCCGGCGCGTCCCCCAGGCCCCGGGGCGGGGCGTGGGTGATGAGGATATCCAGCCCGTCGGCCTTCCTGATTTTTTTTTCCAGCTTCCTGACCCGGTTTTCCATTTCCTTTTCGGTGTACTGGAAGGGCCCGGGGTTATACCGGGCGCAGCCCCCCAGCCCGGCGATGCGGAGCCCCTGAAACACGACAAGATCGTCCTCCAGGCAGTCGCACCCCCCGGGGGGAAAGCTGACGTAGCCTTTATCGTGGTTCCCGTGGACGTACATAAGGGGCTTGGCCGCCATGGTCACCAGGAATTCCAGGTACTCCTGCTTCAGATCCCCGCAGGAGAGGATCAGATCCACGTCCGAAAGCCTGCCCGGCTGGTAATAATCCCACAGATAGGGGGCCTCTTCATCGGCAATCAGCAGGATCTTCATCGCACGGTTTCCTCCGGGAGCGGCGGGATGGAATCCCGGTAGATCCCCAGCAGCCGCACCAAGCCCCGGGACTGGGGCAGCAATTCCTCAAAAGCGGGGATCGCGCCGTCCACATTGTCGCACAGCCAATCCATGCCCATCAGCTCCTCGGGGGCGAGCTTCCGCTGCCCGTCGCTGATTTCCCGCCCGTCCTGCGCCCGGATGGGGCAGAGGAAGGGGTCGATATCCTCGCTGATGATGCCGTTTTTCAGGATGCGCGCCAGCTGCCGCACGCCGGCGGGCAGGCGGTCGTCCAGGTCCACGTCCACCACGCCCGTGCTGATGCCCCACCAGTCGTTCACCGCATGGTTGGGGTCCCGCAGGGCGTCCAGGCCGCCGTTCTGCAGCGCCCGCACCGTTTTTTCATAGTACACGCCCCAGTTCCACCGGGGGGACCCCAGGGGGATCATGTTCCCGCCGGGCTTCACCTGATAGGTGCCCAGCTGCCAGGCCAGGAAGGGCTTGGCGCCGTCGTCGTCCCGGTTGGAGATGACGGATACCCCCTCGTCCAGCAGCTCCCGTACGGGGTTGCCCTTCACGCAGCTCCATTTCAAGCTGATCCGCGCCCGGGGATTGGTGAGCCGCGCGCCCAGGGCGAAGGCGTTCACCGCCGCGGTGACGCCCATGATGGGGTAATTCGCCACATAGCCGATGCGGCCGTCCTCCGCCATGGCCCCGGCGATGGCGCCGGTGATGAACTTGCCCTCGTACACCCGGCAGTAATAGCTGCGCACCCCGGTATAGGGCATGGAAAGCGAACAGTTGAACACCGCCAGGTTCTTATGATTGGCCGCCAGGCGGCGGCAGGCGTCGATGAGGGTGGGGGTGGTGGCGAAGATCACGTTGGCGCCGTCCTTCACGGCTTCCTCCATGGTTTCGTCCGGGTGCTCGCCGCACAGGCAGGCGCTGACCCTGACCGTATCGCCCAGCTTTTCCTGCAGGTATTTCTGCCCCTGCTCGTGGGCGGAGGCCCAGGCGCTGGTATGGGGGTCGAAATCGTAAATGAAGGCGGCGTGCAGCTTCGGCCCGCCCAGCAGCCGGTTCAGCAGCCCCTTTTCCTTTTCCTCGGGCTCGGAGCTGACGGAAATGGGCTCGTCCCTGGTCATGAGCCGCAAATCCGGCCACAGGGCGGTAAGATTCTGCAGGATCTCCTCCTCCGTGCTTTCCCGCATTTCGGCGTAGGGATGCACCTGCAGGTATTCCAGCAGCGCGTCCCCGGCGGTGATGGGCAGCTTTTCGGCGTTCAGCCTGTCAAAGCAGACGGAGAAGCGCCGGAAATCGCTGGCGAAGCCCCGGCGGTTTTCCTCGGTCCATTCCTGGTCCGGGCCGAAGCCCAGGGCCGCCTGCAGCTTCGCGTAGCCGCCCGGCTGGCTGAAGGTGACCAGGTACAGCCGGCTCGCCTTGTAAAACCGCAGGAATTCGTTGTAAATGCGGACTTCCTTTTCCTCCGACGGCGCGGGCAGCACCCGGGTCACCAGCCCCGGGACGGTGGGGGAATCGTAGCTCCTGAGCACGCTGACCCGCTTGTGCCCTTCCTTGACGTAAAAATTCCCCAGATATTCAAAGCAGGTGATGGGATCGGTGATCCCGGTATCCCCCAAGTGCGCTTCGCACAGGGACACCCATTTGGCGCCGAATTCGCTGTCGATATCCAGCAGCGGCATGAAATTCCCGGCGAAGGCCGCCTTGCGGCCGCTGGTCCAGGTGCCCACGATGCGCTCGGCCGGGATGTCCACCAGCCCCACGTTCACCGTGCCCGCGGTCTGGGTTTCGGAAAGCATCTCGTCCAGCACCCGGGGATAGGGGTACTGCCCCTTCGCCACACAGGCGTTATAATATTTCTTGCCCGCCTTCAGGGCGGCGTTGTACTGTTCCACAGCTTCTGCTCTGCTCATAAAAACCTCCCCGCCGGGCCGCTTGCCCGGCGCGCGCCCATTATAGTGGATCAAGGAAAGAATTGCAATGCGCCCGCAGCGCTTTTTTCCACCTGAAACCACATCCTTTACAGATTTTCCCCGCCGACAGCCGCCGATCCGGAAGATTTTTTACCAGATTGACGGATTCGAAAAAGTGTGATATAGTAAAGTGCAATTTGGAATGATATGCCGTTTTTTACAAAAAGTCCTTGCCGCCTGGGAGGGGAAGGTGAGCGTATGAAGGCTGAGGGCCGGGGCATGGGGGGCGCCGCTGCGCACGGCGTTTCTTCCGCTGCGTTCCTGGATGCCACTCCCTGCGACGATATCGTCGAATTTGACCTAATCAACAACCGGTGCCGCAACCTGCGCCATACGGAAGGCAAATTTTTCGTGCCCGTGATGGGCGGCGCGCTGGACGCCATGCACCGCTTCGCCCCGGAAAACATGGTGCACCCGGAGGACCGCTCCCGGGTGCAGGAATTCCTGAATCTGGAAACCCTGCCCGACCGCCTGGCCCGCTCCTCCACGCCGGGCCTGCTGCAGATGGAATCCCGGTACAAGACGCTGGAGGGCGATTACCGCTGGACCCGGCAGCTCCTGGTGGGCGGCCCCCCAAGCGGCCTGCCCGAAGGCATCATCCGCAGCTATATCTACGACGTGCAGGCGGAAAAGGAACTGGAGGGCGTGCTGCGCCCCCGGGGCCAGGAGCACCGGGACGAGCGCACGGGCCTGCTGACGGACCGGGATCTGTTCGCCATGACCAAGGACCGCCAGGCGCGGATGCAGGGCCAGTGGTGCGTTATCGCCATTGACATCGAGCATTTCAAGCTCTTCGCCGACTGGCACGGCAAAAACGCCGCGGACATGCTGCTGGCCCAGATCAGCAAAATCCTGCGCCAGGTGGAGCAGGATACCCGCGGGCTGGCGGGCTACCGGGGGCTGGACGATTTCTGGCTGGTGGTGCCCTACGACCAGCGCATGATCGAAAACCTTTACAACCAGATCCGGGACCTGATCATCTCCCACGGCAATTCCGTGGGCTTCCTGCCTATTTTTGGCATCTGCATGCTGTCCGCCGCGGACGAGGAAGTGACGGACGTATTCAACCACGCCGCCCTGACGGCGGAGCAGGTCAAGGGCGATCTGCACAACCGCATCCGCATTTACAATCCTTCCTTTTACCTGCAGACGGCGGAGGAATACCGCCTGCTTTCCGATTTTCAGCGCGCGCTGGAAAACAAGGAAATCTTCTTCTGCCTCCAGCCCCAGTGCCGGGTATCCACGGGCTGCGTGGTGGGGGCCGAATCCCTGGCCCGCTGGCGGCTCAAAGACGGCACCATGGTGCCCCCCACCAAATTCGTGCCCATCCTGGAAAAACACCGCATGGTCACCAACCTGGACAAGTATATCTGGGAAGGGGTGTGCGCCTGGCTGCGCAGCTGGATCGACGCGGGGCACACCCCCGTGCCCATTTCCGTGAACGTCTCCCAGAGCGACATCCTCACCGTGGACGTGCCCGAGTATCTGGGCGCGCTGCTGAAAAAATACGAACTGCCCTCCCGGCTGCTGAAGGTGGAGATCACCGAATCCGCCTACGTGGAGGACACCGCTTCCGTGCGCGATACGGTGCGCCGGCTGCGGGCCATGGGCATGATGGTGCTCATGGACGATTTCGGCAGCGGCTATTCCTCGCTGAACATGCTGCGCAGCCTGAACGTGGACGTGATCAAGCTGGACGCCCAGTTCCTGCACATCAGCGCCCACGAGGAGCGCAAGGGCATCAGCATCCTGGAATCCATCGTCAATATGACCAAGTCCATGTCTCTGCCCATCATCGTGGAGGGCGTGGAAACCCAGGAGCAGATCAATTTCCTTTCCGATCTGGGCTGCCGCTACATGCAGGGCTATTATTTCTACCGCGCCATGCCGGTGGACGAGTTTGAGCGCCTCATCAGCGACGAGCACCGGCTGGACCTGCGGGGGTTCGAGTTCAAATCCACCGGGCAGATCCATCCCCGGGAATTTCTGGACGAGAACCTGTTCTCCGACGCCATGCTCAACAATATCCTGGGCCCGGTGGCGATCTACCGCTGGAAAGAGAATAAATCCGTGGATATCATCCGCTTCAACCAGCAGTATTATCAGATGATGAGCATTCCCCTGCACCAGCTTGAATCCCGCCGCAGCGACATCCAGCAGTACATGTTCAATGAGGACAGGGAAAAATTCCGCCATATGCTCTCGGCCGCGTCCCAGGATCATATGAACGGCGCAAAGGGCATTCTGCGGATGTACAAGCCCAACGGCTCCGTGCGCTGGTTGTCCGTTCAGCTCTATTATCTGAACGAGGACGAGGAGGGGAAGACCTTCTACGCCTCCTGCGAGGACGTGACGGAGCTGCAGTTCATCAACGTGGACCTGCCCGGCGGCTACCACCGCTGCTCCGCGGACGAGAAGCTGGAATTCCGCTACGTCAGCAAGAATTTCCTGGAAATGACGGGCTATACCAAGCAGGAGCTCAAAGCCCTGTTCGACAACCAGTATTCCCGCATGATGCACCCGGACGATCTGCCCCTGATCAGGAAAAAGGTGTCCGCCCTGCTGGCCGGGAAAACGCCCCCCGGCGACCCGTACCGGGTGCTGCACAAGAACGGCAGCTATATCTATCTGGCGAACCAGCAGATCCTCACCGACCTCTACGGCGAGGTCTGCTTCATGAGCGTGGCCACGGACGTGACGGAGATCGTCCGGATGCGCAACAACATGCACATCCTGGAAAAATACTCCACCGACTGCATCATCTTCGTTCGTCACACCGGAGACCTGTGGGAATACCAGGTGGTGGTCTACGGCCTGCAGGACCGGCTGGAAATGAACCAGCAGGAATTCTTGGACAGCCTGAATTCCGGCAGGCTTTACGCCATGGTGGACGGATCCCAGCGCAACGAGGCGTTCAACCAGGCCATGGCCGCATGGCGGGCCGACCAGCCCTTCGATATTTCCTTTGAGCTGCGCCTGCCCAGCGGCCGCCGGCAGAAGCTGCACATGAAGGTGGACACGATCAGCAGCGACAGCTCCTCCGGGCTGAATTTCATCTGCGTGCTGCAGGCCGTGTGAAAACAGACCCGTCCGCATTTTTCTTCATTATTTTCATCCGATCCCGAGGAGGTGGCATTCATGTCCAACAAGAACGGCCCCGGCGCCCCGCTGACCTACAACCTGGGCGTACTGTTCGTGGAGGAGAGCAAAAGCGGCCTTACCCACCCGTTTTTCGCCAACATGCTCAATTCTTTCAAAACGGAGGTGGAGGAGCACGGCTTCGACATCACCTTCATCAACGACCGCATCGGCGGAGAAAAGACCACCTATCTGGAGCACTGCCGCTGCCGGAAGCTGGACGGGGTGTTCATCCCGGTGATCAATTTTGAATCCGACAGCGTGGAGGAGCTTTTGTCCTCGGACATCCCCTGCGTCACGGTGGACCATCCCTTCCCCGGCCAGCCCGGCGTGGCGTCCGACAACCGGGCGGGCGTCCGCCAGCTGGTGGAATACGCCGTATCCCTGGGCCACAGGCGCATCGCCTTCATCAGCGGCCAGCGCAATTCCCGGGTGACGGACGAGCGCATCGACGAATTCCGCGCCGCCATGGCCGACCGCGGGCTGCCCATCCCGGATGGATATCTGGCGGAGGGGCGCTACGACGATCTGGATCTGATCCGCGCCATGGTGCGGACCATGATCGACCGGCCGGACCGGCCCACCTGCCTGCTGCTGCCGGACGACGCCAGCTACCTGGGCGCCCAGGAGGTCATCCGGGAAAACGAGCTGCGCATCCCCGCGGACGTATCCGTGGCCGGCTACGACGGCATCCCCCTGACCCAGTCCCTCCGGCCGCACCTGACCACCGTGCGCCAAAACAACGAGGAGATGGGCCGCGCCGCAGCCCGGCTGCTGATCCAGAAGATCGAGGGCCTTTCCGACGCCCCGGACCGGCAGATCACCGTCCCCGTCACCCTGCTCAAGGGCGAGACCGTGGGCTGGTGCAACAACTGGTGAGCCGCGCCGGGCCTCCTTTAGACCGTAAAAAACAGCCGCCGGGAGAAAGCGCTTTCCGTTTTCTCCCGGCTTGTTTTTCTCCTTCCGGCGCAAGAAAAAAACCCGCCATGGAGCGGGTTTCAGGCAAATATGCCGGTCACGGTCAGGCTTCGGCTTTGTTCATGGCCTTGGCCAGACGGGCCTTTTTGCGGTTGGCAGCGTTCTTGTGGATGACGCCCTTGGAGACCGCTTTATCAATAGCGGAGGCGGTGGCGCTCAGTTGCGCGCTGGCGGGGGCGACGCCCTCAGTCAGAGCGACCTGATACTTCTTGATGGCAGTCTTAACGCCCGTCTTCACCATACGATTCCGCAGGTTCTTCGTCTTGCTCACCTTCACACGCTTCATGGCGGACTTGATGTTCGGCAACTTCCTTCACCTCCTCGCGGATTACTGCGCTGATAATCAGCAAACGGTATTTTAACATAAGGCTTTCCAAAACGCAAGCCCTTTTTTTCACGTTTTTTCATTTTCTCCCGGCCCTTTTTCCCGGGCATCCACATATGGTGGACGCCCATTCCCGCACCCCCTGTATCTTGCCCGACGGCGGCCGCAGTATTATAATAGGAACAGACCGGGCCGCGGAAAAGCCGCCCGGGAAGGAAAGGAAGCGCCATGATCCTCTTTGTCTGCACCGGCAACACCTGCCGCAGCCCCCTGGCCGCCGCCCTCGCCCGGGCCCGGGGCACCGACGCGGAATCCGCCGGCCTCTGCGCCCGGGCGGGGGACCCGGCCACCCGCCAGGCGATCCGCGCCGCCGCCCGCCGCGGGGCGGACCTGACGGGCCACGCCGCCCGGACAGTAACGCCCGCCCTGATGGCCCGGGCCGAACGGGTCTACGCCATGACCGACGCCCACGCCGATATGCTCAAAGCGCTGTTTCCCGCCCAGGCGGGCAAGATCCGCGTGCTTTCGCCCCGGATCCCCGATCCCTTCGGCGGGGACGACGCGGTGTACGAGGCCTGCGCCCAAGCGCTGATCCGGGCGCTGGAAAGGGAAGGGCTCTGACGGGGAAGCAAACTCCTCCCGCCCCCCTTCCCAAATCTCCGAATCCCTGCTATAATGATAGGTGACTTCGCTTTTTGGAGGCTTTCATGCGGATTTTAGTGATTGGCAGCGGCAAGATGGGCACCTCCCTGGCCCAGAGCCTGATCGCCGAAGGCCATGACGTCACCGTCATCGACCGCAGCGACACCGTGATCCAGCGCAGCCAGGACGCCCTGGACGCCATGTTCATTCACGGCAGCGGCGTCAGCGTGGATACGCTGCGGGAAGCGGACGTGCAGCACGCCGATATCGTCATCGCCGCCACCATGGGCGACGAGATCAATATGCTTTCCTGCCTGACGGCCAAGCGCCTGGGGGCCCAGTACACCATTGCCCGGATCCGGGATCCGGAATACCTGTCCACCCTGCCCTTCCTGCAGAAGGAGCTTTCCATCGACTATGTAATCAACCCCGAGCGCGCCACCGCCCGGGAAATCAGCCGCATGCTGCGCTTTCCCTTCGCCGGCATGGTGGAGACCTTCGCCCGGGGCCAGGTGGAAATGGCGGACTTCCGGGCCGCCGAGGGCGACGGCGTGGTGGGCGTGCCCCTGCGCGATATGTACCGCAAAAACAAGCATCTGCCCCAGGTGCTCTTCTGCGCGGTGGAGCGCGGGGACGACCTGATCATCCCCAAGGGCGATTTCGTCATCCAGGCGGGGGACCGGGTGCACGTGGTGTCCGACGTGAAAACCATCACCCAGTTTTTCGAGGCCCTGAACAAGGGCTCCTCCGCCATCAATTCGGTCATGATCATGGGCGGCGGCCGCATCGGGTATTATCTGGCCAATATGCTGCTGGGCATGAAGATCAAAGTGAGCCTCATCGAGCTGAACCCCGAAAAGGCTCGCCGCCTGTCCGAATCCCTGCCCGGGGCCACCATCATCCAGGGCGACGGCACGGACCAGGATCTGCTGGAAAGCGAAGGCCTTTCCGACGTGCACGCCTTCGTGCCCCTGTCCGGCCGGGATGAGGAAAACCTGATGGCCGGGTTCTACGCGGTGCAGCGGGGGGTCAAGAAGGTCATCGTCAAATCCAACCGGGACAATTATTCCGCCATCATGCACAACATGGGCCTGGACAGCATCATCAGCCCCAAGACCGTGGCCTGCAACACCATCCTGCGCACCGTGCGCACCCGGGCCAGCCGCGCCACGGCCACCGTGGAGCGCATGTACCGCCTGATGGACGGCCGGGCGGAAGCCCTGGAATTCATCGCCCAGGCCAACGCGCCCTATATCCACGTGCCCCTCAAAAACCTGAACGTCAGCGGCGACGCCCTGATCGCCGTGATCGTGCGGGAGGGGCAGGTGCAGGTGCCCTTCGGCAACGACACCATCGAGGCCGGGGACCATGTGGTGGCCATTTCCCGCCGCCCCGGCATCAGCGATCTGGGCCAGATCGTAAGAAAATAAAAATGCGCGCCCGGGCAACGACGCCCGGGCGTCCATCTGACAGACAAGGGGATTTTGATTTTGAACTACGCATTGGTATTCCGGCTGCTGGGCAGGCTGCTGATGATGGAAGGGGCGCTGATGACCCCCTCCCTGGCCGTGGCGCTGATCCACCGGGAGGGCGACGCCGTCGCCTTCGCCGCGACGATCCTGCTGTGCCTGGGCTGCGGCGCCCTGCCGGGCTATCTGCTCTCCCCCAAGCGGGAGGATCTCACCGCCCGGGACGGCATGGCCGTGGCGGGCCTGAGCTGGCTGATCCTGTCCTTTTTCGGGGGCATCCCCTTCGTGCTCTCCGGGGCGATCCCCCATCTGCACGACGCGTTTTTTGAATCCGTCAGCGGCTTCACCACCACCGGGGCCACCATCCTCACCGCCATCGAAGGCCTGCCCAAAGGCATATTGTTCTGGCGTTCCTTCACCCACTGGATCGGCGGCATGGGCGTGCTGGTGTTCACCCTGGCGGTGCTGCCCCGGCTGTCCGGCCGCACCAGCCTGCTGGCCCGGGCGGAAAGCCCCGGCCCCACCTTCAGCAAGCTCAAGCCCAAAATGGGCGATACCGCCAAGGTGCTCTACGCCCTGTATTTCGCCCTTTCCCTGGCCGAATGCGTGTGCCTGCGTCTGGCGGGCATGAACCTCTACGACGCCCTGATCCACACCTTCGGCACCGCGGGCACCGGCGGCTTTTCCAATTACAACGCCAGCGTGGCGGCCTTTGGCAATCCCCTGATCGAATGGATCATCGGCGGGTTCATGCTGCTGTTCGGCGTCAATTTCGCGGTGTATTTCCACGCCGTGCGCCGGGAGGGGAAGCCCATCCTGCACAGCGAGGAAATGTGGGGCTATCTGGGCCTGGCCTTCGCCGCCACCCTGGGGATCACGCTGACCATCCTGCCCGAATACCCCGATTTCTTCTCCGCCCTGCGCCACGGCTTTTTCCAGACCAATTCCGTCATCTCCACCACCGGCTTCACCACCGCGGATTTCAACGCCTGGCCCATGTTCGCCCGGGCGCTGCTGCTGCTGGTGATGTGCACGGGCGCCTGCGCGGGCTCCACCGCCGGCGGGTTCAAGATCAGCCGGGTGCAGCTGCTGCTCAAATCCGCCTACCGGGATCTGGAACATACCCTGCTGCCCCGGAAGGTGGCCGTGGTGCGCTTCGAGGGCAAGCCCGTGCCGGAAACCACCCTGGGCCAGCTGGGGGTGTACCTGTTCATTTATCTGGGCGTGTTCCTCATCGGGGGGATCATCCTTTCCGTCGACGCCGCGGACCCCACCACCGCCTTTTCCGCCTCCCTCACCTGCCTTTCCAACGTGGGCCCGGGCCTGGGCCAGGTGGGCCCCAAAGGCAATTTCGCCTTCTTTTCCCCCTTTTCCAAGCTGATCATGTCCCTGCTGATGCTGGGGGGCAGGCTGGAGATCTATCCCATCCTGATCCTGTTTTCCCCCACGGTGTGGAAAAAGAACTGACGCAAAAAACGGCGCCTGCCCCAACGCGGGGAAGCGCCGCTTTTCATTTCCGCGGCGAAAGGCCCGTCCCGGCGAAAATCGGCCCTTACCGGCTTTCCTCCGGCGGTTTTACCGGGAGCTGCATCAGATCCGAAAGCGCCCCGGCCTCTCCGTCCCCCTCCACCTGGGCGGGGAGGAGGCCGGTGCACTCGGTCATGGACGCCGCCTGTCCGATCCCGGACGGGAGCGTTCTTTTCTTTTTCTTCTTTTTCATCGGCACTCGTAGCTGGAGCACATGCTCTCGTCCGCGGGGTCGCCGGAATAGGCCATGGGGGTGGGGGACACCTGGATGCTCTCCAGGGAGCACAGCCCCTTTTCCTGCTGCAGATGGCGGCAGCTTTCCACGCTGCAATGGATGCACTGTTTTTTGGGCTCGGCCATGGGGAAAACCCTCCTTTTCAACGCTGGGATCCGAAGGATAGCGTGCGCGCATTTCATCCTTGCCATGCGCGGGAAAATATGGTATCATACGCCCGGCCGACTGTTCTCGGCTCTCGGACGATGCGCGCTCCGGCGCGCCACCCGCCCGGAATAATTTTATAGGAGGGATTTGGCTTGAATAAGTCTTTCAACGTCAAAACCTTGACCATGGGCGGCGCCATCGCCGCGCTGTACGTGGTGCTCACCTGGGTATCCAAGCTGCTGGATCTGGACAGCCAGGCCATCCAGCTGCGCCTCTCCGAAGCGCTGACGATCCTGCCCGTGTTCACCTTCGCGGCGGTGCCCGGGCTGACGCTGGGCTGCCTGCTGGCGAACATCACCGTGGGCTGCATGCCGGGGGACGTGGTGCTGGGCACGCTGGCCACCCTGCTGGGCGCCATCGGCACCCGGCTGCTGCGCAAGCGCGTGGAGATCGCCTGGCTGCCGCCGGTGATCAGCAACATGCTGATCGTTCCCTTCGTGCTCATTTACGTTTACATGATACCGGACGTGAGCATTACCATCCCCTTCACGAAAACCACCCTGGCCGCCTCCGGCTACGTGCCGATCATGATCACGGTGGGCATCGGCGAGGTGCTGGCCTGCGGCTGGCTGGGCTTGCTGCTGCACAAAGCGCTGAAAAAAACGCCCGGCCTGAACGACTGAACATGAACCCTGCCAACGAAAGTCAGCTAAAGCAGTCTTTCGTTGGGAACATCAATTTATTGTAAAAAGGCATTTCCGAGCAAGTATGCCCGGAAATGCTCTTTTTACGGCCATAAATTGATAGATGAAGCAGTCATTCTGACTGCCTGCCCAGGGCTGCCGCCCGCCCTTTGCTGAAAATGGTCCACCGGACCATTTTCCGGGCGCTTCGGGCCCCGGACCGGCAAACCCGGTCCTGCGGATGGTTGATGAAGGGGGGCCGAAGCGCCCGAAAAATATGCCCTTTGGCATATTTTTAGCGTGGGCCGGGCCGGAAGGCCCCGGGAGCGGCCCCTTCATACTACCCCAAGGCACTTTGTCGACAGGCTGAGGCGGTCAATCGCATAGCCTGCCTTTTTTGCTGTCCGAAAATTATTTCTTCGCGGTGGTTTTCCGGGCCGCGGGCTTCTTTGCCGTAGTGGCGGTGGTTTTCTTCGCCGTTGTCGTCGCGGGTTTCTTCGCCGCGGTCGTCGTCTTTTTCGCCGTTGTCGTCGCGGGTTTCTTCGCCGCGGTGGTCGTCGTTTTCTTCGCCGCCGTCGTCGCGGGCTTCTTCACCGCGGTGGCGGTTGTCTTCTTCGCCGTTGTCGTCGCAGGCTTCTTCGCGGCGGTGGTGGTGGTTTTCTTCGCCGTTGTCGTCGCGGGTTTCTTCGCCGCGGTGGTGGTCTTCTTCGCCGCCGTCGTCGCGGGCTTCTTCGCCGCGGTGGTGGTCTTCTTCTTCGCCGCCGTCGTCGCGGGCTTCTTTGCCGCGGTGGTAGCCGTCTTCTTCGCCGCCGTCGTGGCGGGCTTCTTTGCGGCAGGCTTCTTGGCGGCGGTGGAGGTCTTTTTCTTCTTGTTGGGGTTCTGGATCACGGTGGGCTTCGAGGACGCGCCGGACGCCGTCTCCTGCCCGTCGTCCCCCAGCAGGCCCATCAGCAGGCTGCCGATCCCGCCGCCGGAAGACGCCGCGGAAGCGGACGCGCCGCTGTCGCCGCCCAGCAGCCCGGTGAGCAGGCCGCCCAGCCCGCCGCCGGAGGAGCCGCCGTTCCCCAGCAGCTTTTTCAGCAGCGGCAGCGCCACCGCCACGATGGCCAGGATCTTTTCCAGGTCCAGGCCCGTTTTCTTGCTGGCGGTCTGCGCCGCGTCCTCGGGGCTTTCCCCGCCCAGCAGCGCGGGCAGCACGGAAGACAGCACGCCCCGCACCTCGCTTTCGCTGGCGCCGCTGCCGCGGCACACCTGCTGCAGCGTATCGTCCCCCAGCAGGGAAGAAAGCAGCAATGAAAGATCCATAAGCATTCCTCTCCTTTTGAACGGCGGCGGGGCCGCCCGTTTTTCATTCAGTATCATTATGCACACAATATGGTGTTGCGTCAAGAAAAGTTTTCCACAATTTGTTGAAATATTTCAAATTGTATGTATAATAGAGGGGAAGTCAAATCAGAAAGAATGGAGTGAAGCGCATGTCCGAAAATAAAACCCCGCAGAAAAAGGAGCATAAAATCGTTTCCGCGGCCACCGGCAAACAGGTCACCAAAGAGCAGGCCCAGAAGGAAGTGGCCCAGGCCCTGCTGAACCAGACCCACAAGAGCACCGCGGGCCTCCGCGCCGGCGCGATCATCCTGTGGCTGCTGGCCATCGGGTTCGAGATCCTGGCCATCCTGGTGGCGGTGGAGAAATTCGCCCCCAAGTTCCTGGACAAAATGCCCCTGTGGCTGCCGGTGGTGGTGCTGCTGGCGCTGGACCTTGTCTGCCTGGTGATCGGCAGCCAGCTGTGGAAAAAGGCCAACCACATCAACCCCATGTCCGAAAAGAACAAGGCCCTGTTCTGGCTGTGGAATAACCTGGGCCTGGTGGTGGCCGTGCTGGCCTTCGTGCCCTTTATCATCATCCTGGCCACCAACAAGGACGCGGACCCCAAGCTGAAGAAGGTGGGCATCATCGTGGCCGTCGGCGCGCTGCTGGTGGGCGGCGCCACCGGCATCGACTGGAACCCCGTTTCCAAGGAGCAGAAGGAAGCCGCGGTGGAAGCCATCTCCACCACCGTGTACTGGACCAACACCCGCTCCGGCAAGGCCTATCACACCCATGAGGACTGCCAGACCCTGAACCAGACGGACGAACTGGTGGCCGGCACGGTGGAGCAGGCCATCGAGGCCAACCGGGTGAAGCTGTGCTACTTCTGCGCCAAGCGGGACGGCCTGGACGACAAGGAAGGCCTGGCCGTGGAAGACGGCGTGGGCGAAGTGGTGCTCAACCAGCTGGAAGAAAAAGTGGACGAAGCAGTGGAAAACCTCACCGAAGGCGCGCCTGCGGAAACCCCCGCGGAGGACGCCGGCCAGGAAGCCCCCGCGGCCTGACCAAATCAAAAAAACAAAACGGCATTGCGAATCGCAGTGCCGTTTTTGTTTGACGGAAAACGCGCCCCTACAGGTCGTCCGCGTCCTGCACGGGCCGGTCGTCCTCCTCGTCCGCGGGCACGCCGGTGTAGCTGCCCAGCACGTCGCTTTTGTCCCGCTGGCTCACCAGGGCGAACACGCCCCGGCGCTGCCACTTTTTTGGCTTTCTTTCCATTTTGTTCTCCCTCCTTTTCCGCGGTGCCGCGGGCATATTTTCGCGCGGATCGGGCCAGCTTATTCACGAGAAGCAGCAAGGAGGAGAACGGGATGAAAAAGTTTTTCAGCGTATGCCTGGTGCTGGCCCTGGCGGCCGGCGCCTTCCTGATGATCGACCTGGCGGGCCGGGTGAATGCACTGCAGGCCGAGAAGAACATCCTGCAGCGCAAGCGCGACACGGCCCAGGCCCTGTACGAACAGGCGAAAAAGGAGCTTGCCGCCGCCCAGGAAGAAAGCGGGCAGGCCCAGGAGAACTGGCAGAAGGAGCGCGCCGCCCTGGCCGGGGAAATCGACGGGCTGAACGAGGCCCTCGCCGCCGCCCGGGCGCGGCTGGACAGCCAGGAAGCGGCCTCCCGCCAGGCGCTGGCCGACTGGGAAGCGGAAAAAAGCGCTCTGCAGGAGGACCGGATGGCCGCGGAGGAGCGGCTGCAGGCGGTCACCGCCCTGCTGATGCCCGAAGAAACCCCCGCGCCGGAAGCCGCGAGCACGCCGGAGGCATCCCCGGAGAGCGCGGCGGACAAGCCGGCGAAGGAGCTGACCAATATTTTCTTTCCATAACAAACGCCGGACGCGGAGCCCGTTTTTCCGCGTCCGGCGTTTTTTCGCGCGTCACACCGCGTCCAGCTGATCCAGCAGCGTTTCCATGTCCTCCGCCACCCGGAGGCGGGCAAGATCCTCCTCCGTCATGAACCGGTCCTGCACCATGCGGCGCAGCTGCAGAAGCAGCCCGTCGTAATACCCGTGAAAATTCAGCAGTCCCAGAGGCTTGTTTTCCGCGCCGATCTGGTTCAGGGTGAACAATTCCGAAAACTCGTCCAGGGTGCCCATGCCCCCGGGCAGGGCGACGCAGGCGTCCGCCCGGGCCATCAGGGCCTGCTTGCGCTCGGCCATGGTGTCCTTCACGGTATACTCGTCCACCTCCACCGTGCCGTGCAGCCCGTCGAACTGGCGCACCATCACCGCCGCCACCCGGCCCCCGGCCTCCTTGGCGCCCCGGGCGACAAGGCCCATCAGCCCCCAGTCCCCGCCGCCGTACACCAACGTGCGCCCCTGCAGGGCGATCAGGCGCCCGGCCTCCCGGGCCATAAGCCGATAGATTTCCGGGCAGTCCCGGCCCGAACCGCAGAACACTGCGACCGCATTTTTCTTCATCTGTTTTCCCTCAGTCAAAATGAATGTGGCAGTACCCGCCGGGGTGCTTTTCCAGGTATTTCTGGTGGTATTCCTCCGCGGGGTAAAAATTCTGAAGCGGCAGGCATTCCACCGCGATGGGCGCGGCGTATCCCTTCGCCAATGCCCGGAGCGCGGCGCGGATCACGCTTTCGTCGGCGGGATCGGTATAATAGATCCCGGTGCGGTACTGGATGCCCGCGTCCCCGCCCTGGCGGTTCACGGACGTGGGGTCGATGACGGCGAAATATTTGTTCAGCAGCGCTTCCAGCGGCAGCTTTTCCGCATCGTAAACCACCCGCACCGTTTCCGCGTGGCCGGAATCGTGCTTCACGTCCTCATACGAGGGGTTTTCCGTGGGCCCGTTGGCGTAGCCCACCTGGGTTTCCGTTACGCCGGGGATCAGATCGAAATACTTCTGGCAGCCCCAGAAGCAGCCCCCGGCCAGATACACCGTTTTTTTCACGCCCACAGGATCGCCTCCTCCAGCGCCCGGACGAAATCCTCCAGCCCGGCCTGATCGGCCTGACTGAAGCGGTCTTCGGCGGGACTGTCGATATCCAATACCCCCGCGATCCGCCCGGCCGCACGCAGCGGGATCACGATTTCCGACCGGGAAGCGCAGTCGCAGGCGATGTGCCCCGGGAAAGCGTGCACGTCCGGCACCCGGAGGGTCTTCTCCTCCGCCCAGGCCGCGCCACACACGCCCCGGCCCTTTCCGATATGCACGCAGGCGGGCTTGCCCTGGAAGGGGCCCAGCACCAGGCGATCCCCCCGCACCAGATAAAAACCCGCCCAGTTCACGTTTTCCATCGCGTCATACAGCAGCGCCGAAGCGTTGCTCAAAAGCGGCGTCCAGTGCCGGTCTGTTTCCGCAAGCGCCAGCATCTGCGCCCGGAGCAATGCATAATCCGTCATGCCGTCCTCCGTTTACGAGCCCTGATGCAGCGGCAGCTCCACGATGAAGGAGGCGCCGCTGCCCTCCTCGCTCTCCACGCGGATGGAGCCGCCGTGGAGCAGCACCAGCTGATGCACGATGGAAAGGCCCAGGCCCGTGCCGCCCTTTTCCCGGCTGCGGGCCTTGTCCACCCGGTAGAAGCGGTCGAAGATATGGGGCAGGCTTTCCTTGGGGATGCCGGGGCCGTTGTCGGCCACCGTCAAGCGGGCGTCCCGGCCCTGGCGCTGCAGCGTCACCTTCACCTGGCCGCCGGCCTGGGTGTATTTCACCGCGTTTTCCATCAGGTTGTAGATCACCTGGTTCAGCTTGTTCTTGTCGGCGTACATATCGCAGGGATCGGTAAGGGAAAGAAGGATCTTCTGCCCCTTCTGGTCCGCGATGGGCTGCAGCCGGTGGGCGTTTTCCTTGACCAGCTGCGCGATGGACAGGTTTTCCCGGGTCAGCTTCACGTTCTGGGAATCCATCTGCACCAGGGTGAGCAGATCGCTGACGATGGCGCTTAAGCGGTCGATCTCGCTGTTGATATCGGTCATGAACTCGGTGCGCAGGTTTTTGTCCATGTCCGGCTGATAGATCAGGGATTCGATCATGATCTTCATGGTGGCCAGGGGGGTCTTCAGCTCGTGGCTGGCGTTGGACACGAACTGGTTGCGGCTTTGATCCAGCGTCTCCAGCTTCTCGCTCATGGAATTGAACGCCAGGGCAAGCTGGCGCATTTCGCCGCTGCCCCGCACCTTCACCCGGGAGGAAAAATCCCCCTTCGACATCTGCCGGATGCCCCGGGTCAGCCCGGCGATGGGCCGGGTGATCACCCGGGAAAAGATCCAGGAGCAGATGAGCGCCGCCGCCGCCACCGCCACCAGGATCACCGCCATCTGATCCTGCAGCTGATACACATTCTGCATCATTTCCTGTACGGGGGATACCAGCAGCAGCACCCCGATGATGTCCGAAGCGTGCACCACCCCGGCGGTGCAGTACCCCACCCAGGAGGCGTTGGTGCGCCGGGTGAAAAGCAGGTGGGACGTATCCAGCGCCCGGCCGGAATCCATCTCGTGCACGCCGTAATCCACGTTCTGGCCCTTCACCAGGATGTTGGCGATTTCCGGATACTGCAGCCGCTCCCCCTGCATTTCGCCGTAGCTGTCCAGCTGCACCTTGCCGTTCCTGTCCAGCAGCAGCACCCGGCCCTCCAATTCGCCCCCGGCGGCGATCATCTGGCTGCGCAGCGCCGCCGTCTCGTTCCGGGCCATCAGGGGGGAGATGCGGGAGGCCAGGGTCTCCAGGCTGGCCCGGTCCGCGCGGATGCGCTGCTCAAATAAAGAATCGCCCACCATGCTGCTGAGCGATCCTGCCATGACATAAAAAGACAGCCCGACGATTAAAAGAAAGGCGAGCAATATCTGCCAGCGGATGCTGGCGAAGGGGTTTTTAATCCTTATCGGTGAAATAGTAGCCCACTCCCCACTTGGTGAAGATGAACTCCGGCTGGGCGGTATTCCTTTCGATCTTCTCCCGCAGGCGGCGGATATGCACGTCCACGGTGCGGGCGTCGCCCATATAATCGTACTTCCACACCGTTTCCAGCATGGTTTCCCGGCTGAACACCTTGCCCCGGTTGGTGATAAACAATTGCAGCAGATCAAATTCCTTGGCCGTCAGGCGGATCTCCTTGCCCCCCAGGGTGACGGACCGGTTCACGATGTTCACTTCCATATCGTGCACCCGGATGATCTTCTTTTCCTCGCCGGCGGCGGGCTGAGACGCCCTTCTGAGCACCGTCTTGATCCTGGCCTTGACCTCCAGGATGTTGAAAGGCTTGGTCATGTAATCGTCCGCGCCGTATTCCAGGCCCAGGATCTTGTCCATGTCCTCGCCCTTGGCGGTGAGCATCAGGATGGGCACGTTGCTGCTCTCCCGGATGCGCTGGCACACCTGGATGCCGTCCAGCTTGGGCAGCATCACGTCCAGCAGCACCAGGTCCACCTGCTCCTCGAAAAAGACCTTCAGCGCCTCTTCCCCGTCCGCGGCGGTGAGGATCTCATACCCCTCCTGTTCCAACGTAAAGCGAAGCCCCTTCAAGATGAGAGGCTCGTCATCCACCAACAGAATCCGCTTCGCCACTTTGCTTCATCCTTCCTGTGATCGCAGGCAAATAGATCTGCATTTCCTGCTCCCCCTATTTTACACGCAAAGGACACCAAAAATCAAGTGAATTGCAATAATTTCTACACATTTTTGAAGAATTTTTTCAATAACACTGAAAAAAATGTAATATTGCCGGCCTTCCGTCCCGGTTTTCCCGCCGTTTGCTTGACAGAAGCGGCGAAAAAGCCGTATAATGTGGAATTGGAAAAGAAGCGGCGAGGCTTCCGGCTTCACCGCCATAAATTCGAAGGAGGCTAACCCCATGGCAACAAAACTGACCATTGACGGCAATGGGGCCGTCAGCCACGTCGCGTATGCGTTCAGCGACGTCGCCGCCATCTACCCCATCACGCCGTCCTCCACCATGGCGGAGTATGTGGACGAATGGGCTGCGCAGGGGCGCAAGAACCTGTTCGGCCAGACGGTGCACGTGGCCGAGATGCAGTCCGAAGCCGGCGCCGCCGGCGCGGTGCACGGCTCTCTGGCCGCCGGCGCCCTGACCACCACCTATACCGCTTCCCAGGGCTTGCTGCTGATGATCCCCAACATGTACAAGATCAGCGGCGAATTGCTGCCCGGCGTGTTCCACGTGTCCGCCCGCGCCCTGGCCGCCCACGCGCTTTCCATCTTCGGCGACCACAGCGACGTGATGGCCTGCCGGCAGACGGGCTTTGCCATGCTGGCGTCCGGCTCCGTCCAGGAAGCCCACGACATGGCGCTGGTGGCCCATCTGAGCGCCATCAAGGGCTCCGTTCCCTTCCTGCACTTCTTCGACGGCTTCCGCACCAGCCATGAGATCCAGAAGATCGACGCCGCCGAATACAGCGAGATCGCCAAGCTGGTGGACTGGGACAAGATCGCCGAGTTCCGCGCCCGCGCCCTGAACCCCGAACATCCCCATCAGGCCGGCACCGCCCAGAACCCGGATATCTACTTCCAGAACCGCGAAGCGGCCAACAAGTATTACGAAGCGGTCCCCGCCATCGTGGAAGCCTACATGAAGAAGGTGGGCAAGCTGACGGGCCGCAATTACAAGCTGTTCGACTACTACGGCGCCCCCGACGCCGAGGAAGTCATCGTGGCGATGGGCTCCGGCTGCGAAGCCATCCACGAGACCGTGGACGCCCTGCTCAAGAAGGGCAAGAAGGTGGGCGTGGTGAAGGTGCATCTGTACCGCCCCTTCTCCGCCAAGCACTTCCTGGCCGCGGTGCCCGCGAGCTGCAAAAAGATCGCCGTGCTGGACCGCACCAAGGAGCCCGGCTCCCTGGGTGAACCGCTCTACGAGGACGTGTGCGCCGTGCTGGCCGAGAACGGCCGCAAGGACATCGAGGTCGTGGGCGGTCGCTACGGCCTGGGCAGCAAGGAATTCAACCCCACCATGGTCAAGGCCGTGTATGACAACCTGGGCAAGGCCGCGCCCAAGAACCACTTCACCGTGGGCATCAACGACGACGTAACCAAGACCAGCCTGAAGCTGGGCAAGCAGTTCAACGTGGCCCCCAAGGGCACCGTCAGCTGCAAGTTCTACGGCCTGGGCTCCGACGGCACCGTGGGCGCCAACAAGAACTCCATCAAGATCATCGGCGACCATACCGACAAGTTCGCCCAGG
>JAFZQK010000063.1 GCA_017620455.1 Clostridia bacterium | reverse complement strand
TATCAATACCTTGAAAACTGAGGGATATACCAGACTTGGCGTGGATTTTGAAAGCATCAATCCGTCGGGCAGCGGGTTTTGGCTCAAGTTTTTTCATGCCTATACCAACGGCGTTGTGCGCAGGATAGATGAGCGGATTATTCAGAGAGCTTCTCTGATATAATCTCATAAGAGTGTTATTTCCGGATAAATTCCAGTTTATCGCTTTCTGAACGCGGCCCCTTCGATGCATCCCCGGGGTTTTCGACAGACTGCAGACACAGAAGATCCTGTGTCCGTTTTTGCGGGCAGTGAAAAAATTTTTTTGTTTTTTTCTGTAACGAATCCTTTCCTGCGCCGTCTAATCGGCGAGACCGGATGAAAGGAGGTGCGGATGTGGCCCAGGATGCGCGCGAGAAGCTGTACGAAGCGTATTACATGCGGGTGTTTTCCTACGCCATGACCCTTTCCGGAAACCGGGAGCAGGCGGAGGAGCTCACCCAGGAGACCTTCTTCCGGGCGTTCGCCAGACAAAGCGCCTTCCGCGGGGAAGCGGACGAAGCCACCTGGCTGTGCGCCATCGCCAAAAACCTGTTCGTGGACGGCAGACGCCGGGAAAGCAGGCAGGCGCCGATGCCGGAGGACATGCCGGACACGGCGGGGAGCATCGAGCAGCGGGCCGCAGACCGGGACGCCTCCTTCCGGATCCACATGGCGCTGCACGCCCTGGAGGAGCCGTACCGGGAGGTCTTCGAGCTCAGGATCTTCGGCGAGCTCAGCTTCCGGGACGTGGGCGCGATCTTCGGGAAAACCGAGAACTGGGCCCGGGTCACATATCACCGGGCCCGGCTGAAACTGCGGGAAAGGATGGAAGAGAAATGACAAACGATTGTGAAGTGATCCGCGACCTGCTGCCGCTGTACGCAGACGACGCCTGCAGCGCAAAAAGCCGCGATATGGTGGCCGGGCACCTGGCGGAATGCCCGGCCTGCCGGGAAATGCTGGAGCAGCTGAAAAAAACGGAAATCGAAAGCGACCTGCGCACCGAAAAGGATACCGTGATCGAATACGGCGCGAAGAAATTCAAGCGCCGCTCCGCCCAGGCGGGCTCGGTGATCGCCGGGATCTTCATGGTGCCGATCCTGGTATGCCTGATCGTGAACCTGGCGTCCGGCGCGGCGCTGGATTGGTTCTTCGTGGTGCTGTCCGCCCTGGCCGTGGCGGCGTCCCTGGTGATCGTGCCGCTGATGGTGCCCCGGGACAAGGCGTTCTGGACCTTCTGCGCCTTCACCGCCAGCCTCATGGTGCTGCTGGCCGTCACCTGCATTTATTCCCACGGCTCCTGGTTTTTCATCGCGGCCAGCGCGGCGCTTTTCGGCCTGGCGGCGGTGTTCCTGCCCTTCGTGATCCGGGCCCGGCCGGTGAAAAAGTGGATCGGCGGCAGCAAGCCGTGGCTCATGGTGCTGGTGCTGGACGCGGCGCTGTTCGTCAATATGATGAACATGATTTTTTTCCGGGAGGGCTTCAGCCTGCGCACCGTGCTCTTTACCGTAGGCGTCGTTGCCGGCGCGGGCTATGTGGTGTCTGAAATCATGCGGAACAGAAAGGAAGATTGACATGAAAAAGGGCTTGAAGATCGTATCCGTCATTTGCGCCGCGCTGGTGTTCTGCGCGGTGGCGCTGGGGCTGACCGGCGTATTCGGCCTTGTGGGGTATCACTACGCCAACGCCGAAAACTACACCGCCGGGCCCACGGAAATTACCGCCCCGGTAAAGAACCTGGACGTGGACTGGACCAGCGGCGAAGTGAAGATCGCCTACCACAGCGGCGCTGCCGTCGTCCTTCAGGAAACCGCCAACAAGGATCTGGACCCCGATACCCAGCTGCGCTGGTGGCTGGACGGCGACACCCTGCGCATCCGCTATGAAAAGGAAGGCTTCCGCCTGCACTGGAACCTGCAAAAGACGCTCACCGTCATCCTGCCCGAAGGCGCGGCGCTGGGAAACGTGAGCCTCGCCGTCACCTCCGGAAAGCTCACCGTCCCCGCCCTGATGGCGGACACCCTGGCCCTCAGCGCCACCTCCGGCCGCATGGACATTGACGCCTGCGCCCGCCGGATCACCGCCGGCGCCACCTCCGGGGATATCGTGCTGCGGATCAGCGGCAGCGCCGAAGAAATCACCGCCGGGGCCACCTCCGGCAGCATCCGCCTGGAGGCGCCCGCGGGCTGCGCCACCGTGCACGTGAGCACCACCTCCGGCAGCATCCACGCCGCGGTGAAGGAGACGGCGGATTTCAGCGCCGCGTCCACCTCCGGCGGCATCGAAGCCGTGCTGGGCCAGGCCAAGGCCGTGAAGATCGGCAGCACCAGCGGCCGCATCGACGTGAAGGCCGCGGCGTTCGACAACCTGAAGATCGGCGCCACCTCCGGCGCCGTCACCGTAGCCCTGCCCGCGGAGCTGGGCTTCACCGCCCGCCTGAGCCGCACCAGCGGCGGCCTGGACTACGATCTGCCCCTGGTCAAGCAGGGCGACGTGTACCTCTGCGGCGACGGCAGCGCCAGCGTGGAAATCGGCACCACCTCCGGCAGCATCCGCCTGACGGCGCTGACGGAATAAGGATTCTACTAAGAGATTTGCTGGAAAGGGCGAAACGAGGGCGCCGCCCTCGTGCTCCCGCTGGGGTGCAAGGTGCACCCCAGCCCCCGCCGGCTGCGGATATTGCAGGGCTCGTCAACCGAGCAGCTTCCTGCATCTGCAGCAGGAACGCGGAGAACCGTTTCCGGGCAGGCCAGCTTCGCTGGCCGGGCTGTGCGCTGAGCGCACAGCAAAAGCCGGGCAGCAGACCGAAAATGAATCCATTCATTTTGCGGTCTGCCGTCCGGCTTTTCCTTTGCCCGGAAACTCGCCTGGCATGTTTCAAGCTCCAGGCGTGTTTCAAGCTTCAGGCGCGGTTTGTCTGTTCGTCTTATCTCCTATCATCGCCCGAATGGGTCCAGGGGGCGATGGCCCCTGGTGCAGGGTTTCAGGGGCCGCACAGGCCCCTGAGGTCAGTTATCCTTCGTGCAGCTGGCCGTTGCCGAACTGCATCACTTCCATGATCCTGTAGCGGTCCATCTGCAGGTGCTTTTCCATCTTCATGGCTTCCTCGATGGGAATCTCCACGATGCTGCCCTCCTGGGTGGCGATGATGCAGTTGCCCCGGCCCTCCACAAAGGACTGCACGGCGTAATACCCCATGCGGGTGGCAGTCTCGCGGTCGCGTCCCGTGGGCGAACCGCCGCGCTGGATGTGCCCGATAACGGTGATCCGCGGGCTGATGCCCAGGGCCTCGTGGATCTTCTGGCCGATATCCATGGCGTTGCCCGCGCCCTCGGCCACCACCACCATGAAATGGGTGTACCCCGCCAGCCGGGACGCCCGGATGCGCTCCACCACGTCGCGCTCGAAATCCACCTTATGCTCCGGCACCAGCACGGCGGTGGCGCCCACGGCGGTGCCCACGTACAGCGCCAGGAACCCCGCGCTGCGGCCCATCACCTCCACCACGGAGCAACGCTCGTGGGACTGCATGGTATCCCGCAGCTTGTCGATGCACTCGATGGCCGTGTTGCAGGCGGAGTCAAAGCCGATGGTATAATTGGTGCAGCCCACGTCGTTGTCGATGGTGGCGGGGATGCCCACCACGGGGATCCCCAGGCGGGACAGCTCCAGCGCGCCGCGGAACGTGCCGTCGCCGCCGATGGCGATAATGCCGTCCAGCCCCAGCATCCGGCAGGTGGCCACCGCCTTCTGCCGGCCTTTCTCCACCAAAAATTCCTCGCTCCGCGCGGTATAGAGCACGGTGCCGCCCCGGGACAGCAGATGGGCCACGCTTTCCCGGGTGAGCTGCACGAAATCGCAGTTGATCAGCCCCTGCCAGCCCCGGCGGATGCCGATGCACTCCAGGCCGTTGGCGATGGCGGTGCGCACCACGGCCCGGACGGCGGCGTTCATGCCCGGCGCGTCCCCGCCGCTGGTCAAAACCCCGATTCTCTTGATCGTTTCCATTTCTTTCACTCCCTTTATTCGTCCGATTGGAATGACGGTTTTCAGGCTTCATATTGCTGCATTGCTTTCCGGATCCTGCATCAAATATACCATATTTTTCCCAAAATCACAAGCCCGGATATCAGAAGATCTCCCCCTCCGGCCCGGCTTCTTCCGCCAGGGGCAGCAGGAACCGCAGCCCGTCGTACAGGCCGTTGAACCAGGTGCTCCAGTCATGGCCGTAGGCGTACACCGCCATTTCCGCCTGCCCGGCGAAGGGCTTCACCCCTTCGTAGGTCCATTTGGTGCGGGAATAAAAGGTTTCGTCCCTGGCGCCGATGCCCGCAAAATAGCGGCTCAGGCCGTAGGGCGTATTTTTGAGCGCCGCCTCCAGGGCATCCCGCCTGCCGCCGCAGGACAGGCACAGGTAATTGGCCGCGTATTCCGGCTCATTTTCCAATACGGAATAAGCATAGATGCAGCCCCGGGACAGCCCGCCCACGGTAAAATGCTCCCGCGCTTCGATGACGGCTTCCGCGCTTCCCTCCGCCGCGAACGTGGAAAACCTGCCCGCCACGAAAATCAGGGCTTTCGGCAGATCCTCCAGGATATGCCCGCCGTAGGTGTTTTCGTTATTGTCTATGGCCACCGCCAGGAACGGCCTGCACGCCTGCTCGTAGGCCATCCAGTCCAGGATATTCCTCCCCGTGGTTTTGCCGCCGGCCACCGCATGGACCTGGCGGAACCAGCCGTTGATATCGTCCAGATCCCCGTGCATGAGGAACACCACCTCATACTTTTCCCCGGCGTCGTAGCCGTAAGGGGTCCAGACCAGCAGCTCCCTCTCCCCCTGGAACAGCAGGGAATGGATTTCCCCGTGCTCCGGGCAGTCGGTCAGATACCGGGCCGGCAGGGACCGCCTTTCCTCCGCCCGGGCCCCCAGGACCGGCAGCGTCAGCAGAAACGCCAGCAGACATACGGCGATTTTTTTCATTTTTCCCGGGCTCCTTTTTATACTTCATCGTTTGCTCCCTTCTATATTATTATGCCTCGCGCGCCGGCTGTCAACGGAAATTTTCCAATGCTGACGACGCTCAAAAAAAGGACGGAAGCGTATCTGCTTCCGCCCGTATGGATTCATTTAGCCGGCATTATTCGAAAACCGCCCGGAGGATATCCAGCTCCTCATCGGTGAACGGGATTTCGAAGGTTTCGTTTCCTTCAGCCCCAAAGCGGTAAACCAGCTTCGCTTCTTCCTCGCCTTCCGCTTTCTCCACCGGCATTTCGTCCCCCGCGGCGCTGACCAGCACGATCTTGCCGTCCGCCAGCTTGTACGTGCCGCTTTCCTGGCCGCCGTCCGCTTTCTTCGCCGTGAACGTGCGATCGTCGAAGAAGGTCAGCGTGATCCGTTCTTCGTCTTTCACCTTCAGCACCACCTTGGGCGTCTGGACAGCCGGGTTGGGATCGGGATCCGGTTCGGGATCGGGTTCAGGATCCGGTTCGGGGTCCGGGTCAGGATCGGGCTCCGGATCGGGTTCGGGCTCCGGATCGGGTTCGGGGTCCGGGTCAGGATCGGGGGTGGGATCAGGGTCCGGTTCGGGATCGGGGTCAGGATCCGGCTCGGGATCGGGGTCCGGGTCAGGATCCGGTTCGGGATCGGGGTCCGGTTCGGGCTCCTCTTCCTTTTCCAGCTCCACCGACAGGATCACCCCGCCGCCCTTGGGCACCACCAGGAAGAAATTGCCCGCCGCGTTCTTGAGCAGCTCCGTTTTTTCGTTCAGGCCGTTGAAGGCGGCTTTCAGGCTGTATTTTGCATCCAGCGACGTCTTCAGCACCACCGTGTCGCCTTCCTTGGCGGTGTCGTAATCGTGGCTCCTGGTCAGCGCGCCGCCGTTTTCATCGGTAACGCTGATGGTGCCGCCGGCCTCGGGCTGCACCAGCTTGATGATGTACAGGATGCTCTTTTCCAGGGCTTCGGCGGTCTGGGCGAGGGCGGCCTGATGCGCCTCGGCGTCCTCCTGGACGGCTTCGCCCTCCGCTTCCTCTTCCGCGGCTGCCTCAAGCAGGAGCTCCTCCTCCGCTTCCACATCCATCATATAGTCGTAATCGGGCGTTCCCACCACGGCGCCATCTTCGTTCACCTCGGCTTTCCAGACGGTCAATGTGACGCTGTCCTCCAGCCCTTCGGAGAAAACCACCACCGCGTCGTCGCCGGACAGGGTGCCTTCGATCAGCACGTCGATGGAGCCGCCGCCTTCTCCGCCGTCCAGGGCAAGGCCGGCCGTGTCGCCGGAAACGTCGCCGGAGACCGTCAGGCAGGCCATGGCGCCGTCCTCCGCCCGGATCCCCGCGCCGAAAGCGTATTCGCCGGTGGCCGTGATCTCCTGCGCCGTCATATCAACGAAGGCGTCCTGGCCGCTGGCAACGACGGAAGCGCCCAGGGTGAGCCCGGTAACATCCTCCGAAGCGGCGCTGACGGTGCCCTCGGCAACGACGGTGATTTCGCCGCCGTCATAGGCCCACGCGTCAACGCCCTTGGATGCGCCGGATTCGGACGCTTCAATATTCCCCGCCACGGAAAGGTTCACTTTGCCGCCGTTATATACGCCGATCTCCGCGCCCGTGGCGCTTTCGCCGGCTTCCGCGGTGATGCCCGCTTCCCCGATCGCCACGTTCACCGTACCGTCGTTGGCGGCGCGCAGGTATGCGCCGGTGGCGTCGCCATCCTCGCCGGATATTGCGGAAACGCCGCCCAGGTTCATGTCGATCAGGCCGTTTTCGCCTACCGCGCCGTTGATCTCGCTCCATTCGTCGTCGTTCATGTTGATGCCGACCGCTTTCGTGTCGCCCTTGGCGCTGACGGTCCCGTCCTCGGCAGCGACGGTCACGGCAGCGTCCATCGCGGTGACGAAGATGCCGTTGGCTTCCGCCGTCAGCGAATAATCAAGGTCTTCGTCCTCCTCTTTCTCCAGGAGCGCAGCTGTGGCGGTGATGTCCCCGCCGAAGGTCAGATCCACGCTTACCTCGCCGCTGTCACTGGATGCGTAGGTTTCCACACCGGTCGCTTTGGTGAAGCTGCCGCTGGCAGAAGCGGTAACGTCGCCGCCTACCAGGACCGCCGACGAAGCGTCGCCCCCTTCTTCATAGGAAGAAGCCCACACGTAAGCGCCGGTGGCGTCGCCGTACTGGCCCAGCGAAAACGCAGTCACATCCTGGACGACGGTGAGATCCGCCGTCGCGTCGCCGCCGCCTTCGCTGGCTGACGCGCCGACGCTGACGCCGGTGGCATAATCGTCGCCGCTGGCCGTCACGCCGTTGCCCACGACAGCCGTGGCAGTGGCGTCGCCGGCCTTGGCCGAGGCAGACAGCTCTGCGCCGCTGCCCGAATAGCCGGAAACCGCGCTGACGTCGCCGGCGACGTTCACGGTGGCGTCCGTTTTGCCCGCGCCCGTGGATTCCGCATCGGCCTTGATGCCGGTGGCGCTTAAGTTTTCCGCCACCGCGTCCAAGTCGCCGCCCACGCCGATCAGGGCGCTGGCGCCGCCTTCGCCTTCAGCTGCGGCGCTGGCCAGCGCGCCGGTCACGATATCGTCGTCTTTTCCTTCGGCGGTAACGTTCCCGCCCGCCGTGGCGGTGATGCCGGCGTCGCCCGTGCCGGTGGCGTTGACGTCGGCCTGAATGCCGATCACGTCCATGTTCTTCCCGTAAGCGTCGACGGCGTCCACGTCCCGGCCCACTTCCACGTTGGCGGTGGCGTCGCCTTCACAGGACGAAGCAGCATATACGTTCAAGGCCACCAGATCCAGGGTTGCGGACGGCGTGCCCTTCTCCAGGGCGTTGGCCGTCACGTCGTTCCCCACGGTCAGCGTCGCTTCCGCGTCGCCATACTCGGCGCTCATTTCATTGGCGTTCACCTGCGCGGCGACGTAGGTGCCCGTTACGGAATCCGCCACCTCGTGGGCGGCGCTGCCGCCGTTCTGGCCCGCCACAAGGATGCCGCCCTTGTCGCCGCTGTTGATGCCGTTGGATTGGTCTTCCTTTTCCTGGCCGTTGGTGGCGATGGTGCCGGACCCGAACATCATCGCGTAGGTGTCCGCCAGGGCGCCTGGGATGTGCGTCAGCAGCACCGCCAGCGCCAGGATCATTGCAAACAGTTTCTTTTTCATTGCATTGCCTCCCTTTCCCGTTTCGATTCGTTCCGCGCCGCCCGGTGGACGGCCGTTTATTGATCCTTTTTTCCGTTATCGTCCTTGGCGAGGATGGACAGGACGGCGATCAGGCAACCGCCCGCGAATACCGCCAGCCAGCTGTGCCGGTAGGAGCCGGACAGCGTGCCCCACACGATCATGACCAGCACCGACAGAATGGAGATAACGGGGATGAGCTTTTTTGTGTCCATGGAGGCCTCCTTTCCCGCGCGCCGCATGCGCCGCGCCCGTCCTTACGGTTTCTTCCGTTTCTGGTTCAGCCCGTTCAGTTCCCTGATCTCGGCCTTGTACCTCAGATAAATGATCAGCCAGATGATCATGAATACCACCAGCTGGATGCCCGCGACGATCAGCACGTCCGTAAAAGCATCGCACCAGTTCAGCGCCAGCGCCAGAGGGATGTACAGCCCCACCACCAAAAGGCAATGCAGCCCCGTGGCCAGCGCCAGGGGCCAGCGGTCGATCTCGTAGAACGCCGTGCCGCCCATGGCCGCCGCGCCGTACAGGCCGGAAAGAAACGTCTGCAGCAGGATCGCGCCCGTTCTGCCGCCCATACGCTCCACCAGCGCCGCGTTGACGAAATCCCTGCCGGTGCACAGCGCCACCAGATTGCCGATATAAACCCCCATCAGGAAACCGATTCCCAGGCGTTTTAAAACTCTTGCACGCAAGCCGATCACTCCTTTCCTGACAGTTTCCGGCGGATGGCCGGGATGCACCGGCGGGAGGCCCAGGTCTCCGTGCCGCCCATAAGCTCGATGCGCAGCGTTCCCGCCACGGTGAAATCATAGCGCTGCACCCGATTCAGATTGACCAGTTCGTACCGGGAGATCCGCACGAAGAGGCTTTTGTCCAGCGTGTCCTCCAGGCTCTGCAGCGATTGGCGGGTGAACCAGCAGCTGCCGTCCGAGGCCGTCAGGCTGACTAGCTTCCCTTCCACGGAAACCAGAATGATCTCCTCCTGGCGGATCGCCCGCACGCCGCCGTTCCCGTCGAACGCCAGCACCGTGTCCGGCGGCGGTTCGGCGAGCTTCGCCATCAGGGCCTCCACGGCTTCATCCCGCTCCGGCGCGCGGATCACCACCTGGATTTCACCGAGGGCGGGATCGCGTTCGAAGCGGACGTTGACTTTTTCCATGTTCGCGTCATCTCCTTATTCCCCATGGGATGGGCGCAAAAACGGGGAAGCGGGCCGGATGGAGGCGGCCCTGCGGCGCCGGAGGGGCAGCCGCAGAAAACTGAAAACAGACGCAGCCCGGATGCTTCTTTCCGCCGTTTCTGAAAAAAGAACAATGAATATCATGCTTGTTCGTGTACAGCATATCAGGAAGGCCCCGGGTTTTCAAGCGGTTTTGCGCAAGCGGTAGCAAATGCGGCGTGAGCGGCTGGAAAAAGTATCCTGTCCCCGGAAATCCGGTTTCAGGATGCTCTTCTACGTTATTTTTACAATTCATACGGCCCGAAAGCAGCGCAAAAAAGAAAGCCCGGCGGCGGGCTTTGCGCTCGCTGCCGGGCGGATCGTTCCAGAAGTATTATTCAGCGATCTTGATGGTGTTCACGGCGTCGCCGATTTCGATGGTGTAATCGCCGGGAGCGTCCACGGTGATGTCCATCTGCACCACGCGCCAGGAGCCGCCTTCCACCGTCATGATCTTTTCAGCCACCACTTCGCCGTTGACCTTGGCCTGGGCGGTGGTGAGGCCGTCCGCGCCGTTGTTGCGCAGCAGGCAGTACACGGTGAAGGGCTCGCCGGCTTTCGCCTGGTTCCAGACGTTGGTCTGGGTGGAGGTGGAGGAGCCGGATTCCACTTCCACGGTTTCCATGGTGACGGGCACGATCAGGGCGGAATACTTGAATTCCGGATCCTGGCCGTAGCTCATGCCGAACTGGTAGGTGACCAGCGGATCGCCGTAGTTGATGGGAGAAGCGTGGTTAGGATCGTCTTCCATCAGGGCCTGCACGATCAGCCGCACGTAGGGAGAAGCGCCCTGATCGCCGGCCAGGTCTTTCCACTGCTCGTTGTCGGCGGTCACGTCCCGGGCGATTTCCTTGTTGATGACGCCGCCGGGTTCACGGTCGCCGAAGATCAGATCGGCATAGACCCAGGGGGCGGTGCCGGTGATGAAGCCGCCCTCGGTGGAGCCGTGGTCGGCGCCCTGGCTGTAGCTCATGTACAGCAGCGCGTCGGCGCTCTCGATGGCGAACTGGGTGGGCTTGGTGCAGTTCAGCGTCAGCAC
>JAFZQK010000062.1 GCA_017620455.1 Clostridia bacterium | reverse complement strand
CATTTTTGCGAAGCAGAGCATGCCCTGCGAGAGCAAAAATGCTTTCCTTGCGCCTTTTCCGCCCGGGAGTCCCGCAGGGACGAGAGGAAAAGGCGTTTTATGTCGATCAAATGGAGGATCCATTTGATCGAAGGGGCTGTGTAACAGCCCCTTTTTGTTCTGCCGCTCCGCCCGAACGCATATCCTGGGGCGAAGGGGGAGAGCGGAATGCGGCGGCAGATCGAGGAGCGCAGCGTGGCGCTGGGAAAGTATATCGTGCGCACCGGCGCCACCGTCCGGGAAACGGCGCGGGCGTTCGGCATCAGCAAAAGCGCCGTACATAAGGATGTGCACGACCGGCTGGCCTTGCTGCACCCCGGGCTGTACGCCGAGGTCAGGGAGATCCTGGATTACCACCACGCCGTCCGCCATCTGCGGGGCGGCGCTGCCACCCGCCGGCGGTGGCGGCAGATCCGGGGGGGAGCGCCCTCGGGACTCTCCCGGCCCTCATAAAAAACAGCCCCGCCGGAAGATGCCGGCGGGGCTATGGTATTCGTATCTTTCGTTACGCCCGGAGCACGGCGCCGAATTTGTCCTGGGCGGTTTTGAGCACCTTTTCGGTGAGGCGGGTGATCTCCTCTTCCGTGAGGGTATGGTCCGCCGCCCGGAAGGTGAGGGAGAAGGCCACGGATTTATTGCCCGGCCCGATCTGCAAGCCGCGGAACACGTCGAACATGCGGATATCCTCCAGCATATGGCCGCAGGCGCCCTTCATGGCGTCCATCAGCGGCCCCACCTGGACGCTTTCGGGCATCACCAGGGCCAGGTCGCGGTTCACGGCGGGGAAGCGGGCGATGGGCTTGACCTCGCCCATGGGCTTCGACCGGGCGAAGAGCAGGGGCAGGTTCACCAGGGCGACCTGTACGCGGCCGGTCAGGTCGTAGCTTTGGGCGGTGTCGGGGTGCATTTCGCCCACCACGGCCAGGATCAGGCCGTCCCTGGTGGCCAGCGCGGCCCGGCGGCCGGGATGCAGGTACGCGTCGTCGCAGGGAACGATCTGGTACGCGATGCCCGCCTGACGGATCAGCGCCTCCGCCACGCCCCGGGCGGTATAGAAATCGGCGTCGCCGTACAGGCCCAGCGCCAGCTCGCGGCTTTCCACGGGCAGGCCCTCATCGGTTTTTTCCGTGCCGCTGTACACCGTGCCCAGCTCGTAAATGCGGCCGTTCTCATTGCCGTTTTTGATGTTCACGGCCAGGGTTTTGAGCAGCCCCGGCAGCACCGTGGTGCGCATGCAGGCGGTGTCCTCGCCCAAAGGATTGCGGATCTGCAGCGGCGCGTTCCGGGAATCGTCCGCCGGCAGGCCCAGGAGCTCGATGGATTTCCGGGCGATGAAGGAGAAGGTCATGGATTCGTAGAAGCCCATGCCGGTGAGCCGGGCGCGGATCTCCGCTTCCCGCCGCCCCGCTTCGTTCATGCCGCCCATGGGCGTTTCGCCCCGCAGGTGGGTGACGGGGATGCGGTCGTACCCCGCGTAGCGCAGCACTTCCTCGCAAATATCCGCTTCCTGCTCGATATCCTGGCGGAAGAGGGGCGCGGTGACGGTCATGGCGTCGCCTTGGCGCTCCACGGTGAAGAGCAGCTTTCTGAGGATCTGCTCCATTTCCTCCGGCGCGATCTCCACGCCGGCGCGCCGGGCCATCCGGGCGCAGGAGACCTGCAGCGTCGCGGGCTGCAGGGGATGGGGGTACAGGTCGATCACGCCGGACACCACGTCGCCGGCGTCCAGTTCGTTCACCATCTGGCAGGCCCGCAGCAGCGCGTCCATCACCGTGGCGGGAGAAACGCCCCGCTCAAACCGGCCGGAGGACTCGGTGCGGATGCCCAGGGAACGGGCGGTGATGCGGACGCAGGCTCGGTCGAAGGACGCGCACTCGAAGAGCACCTCCCGGGTGCTTTCCGTGATCTCGCTTTCCTCGCCGCCCATGATGCCCGCCAGGCCGGTGGGGCCTTTTTCGTCGCAGATCATCAGCTCCGTGCCGTTCAGGGCGTATTCCTTGCCGTCCAGGGTGGTGAGCTTTTCGCCCCGGTCCGCCCTGCGCACGATGATGTGCCGGCCCCGGACCTTGTCCAGGTCGAAGGCGTGCATGGGATGGCCCGTTTCCAGCATGACAAAGTTGGTGATGTCCACGATGTTGTTGATGGAGCGCATGCCCGCGGCGAACAGGTACTGCCGGAGCCAAAGCGGGCTTTCCCCGATGCGCACGTTTTTGATCACCTTGGCGGCGTAGCGGGGGCAGAGCCCGCTTTCCATCACGTCCACCTTCGCGTAATCGTGAATATCGCCGCCCGCTTCCGTCACGCTGATTTCGGGCAGCCGGAGTTCGGTATTCATGGCGGCGGCGGTTTCCCGGGCCACGCCCCAGACGCACAGGCAGTCCGGCCGGTTGGCCAGGATCTCATAATCGATCACCGTATCGTCCAGGCCGAAAATGGGCTTCACGTCCGCGCCCAGGGGATGATCCTCGTGGAAGATCAGCAGGCCCGCGGTGCCCACGGAGGGGTACAGCTCCACCGGCACGCCGATTTCCGGGCCGGAGCAGAGCATGCCCTCGCTCTCCACGCCCCGGAGCTTGCCTTTTTTGATCACGATGCCGCCGGGCAGCCGGGCCCCGATCTTCGCCACCGGCACCAGGATACCTTCCTTCACGTTGGGCGCGCCGCAGACGATCTGCAGGGGCGATTCCTCGCCCACGTCCACGGTGCATACGTGCAGATGATCGCTGTTTTCATGGGCACGGCAGGTGAGCACCCGGCCCACCACCACGTTTTCCAGGTCCTTGCCCAATTCTTCCGTGCCTTCCACGCCCGTGCCGGTCATGACCATGCGGTCCTCATATTCGGCGGCGGACACCGGGATATCGGCATATTGCTTCAGCCATTTCATGGATACTTTCATATTGACTGTCCTCCCCTTTGTCGGGCCATTGCTTGGATTGTCTGAATCAAAACTGCTCAGCGGTTTTCGGGAGGGGGCTTTTGACGAAAAAGCCTTCTCCCGCCGTTTCCCTATTTTTCCGTTTTACCGGAACTGGCGCAGGAACCGCAGATCGCCTTCGTAGAGGAGCCGCAGGTCCTTGATGCCGTAGCGCAGCATGGTGATGCGCTCCAGGCCGATGCCGAAGGCGAAGCCGGAATACACGGAGGAGTCGATGCCGCACATTTCCAGCACCTTGGGGTTCACCATGCCGCTGCCCAGCACCTCGATCCAGCCGGTGCCCTTGCACACGCGGCAGCCCTTGCCGTGGCAGTTGACGCAGGTCAGGTCCACCTCGGCGCTGGGCTCGGTGAAGGGGAAGAAGGAGGGACGGAACCTGACGTCGATATCGCTGCCGTAGAGGCGCTTGGCGAAGGCGTCCAGGGTGCCCTTCAGATCCGCCATGGTGACGTCCTTATCCACCACCAGGCCCTCGATCTGATGGAACACGGGGCTGTGGGTGGCGTCCATTTCATCCGCCCGGAACACCCGCCCCGGGCACACGATGCGGATGGGGGGTTTCTGCTTGAGCATGGTGCGGGCCTGCACCGGGCTGGTCTGGCTGCGCAGCACCACGTTGTCGTCGATATAGAAGGTGTCCTGGGCATCCCGGGCGGGATGGTTCTTGGGCACGTTCAGCAGCTCAAAGTTATACAGATCCAATTCGATCTCCGGGCCCTCGGCCACGGAAAAGCCCATGGAGGTGAAGCAGTCCAGCACCTCTTTGAGCACCAGGTTCATGGGATGCTCCGCGCCGATGGGGGGCAGGTCCCGGGGCTCGGTGACGTCGATGGCTTCCTTCCGCAGGCGGGCTTCCTTTTCCCGGCGGGCAAACTCCTTCTGCTTTTCATCCAGCAGCGCGGTGAATTTTTCCCGCGCCTCGTTGATCAGCTGGCCCATTTTGGGGCGTTCCTCGGGGCTCAGGGCGCCCATGCCCCGCAGCAGGGCCGTCAGGCTGCCCTTTTTGCCCAGCACCCTGACGCGCAGGGAATCAATGGCCTGCAGCCCGTCGGTGTTTTCCAGTTCCCTTCTCAATTCCTCGCCGATCTGCGCGAGGTTTTCCCGGATGTCCATCACCTTTCCTCCTCTTCATAAAAAACGCCCATGGCAAATGCCATGGGGCGTGACAGGCGCACGCGGTACCACCCAATTTCAGCGTTTTTTTCCGCTCTCATTTCCCTTAACGCGGGCGGGACGGCCGTGCCTACTGATTGCTGTTCAGCACGGCGGCTCGGGAGCGAATTTCCTCCCCGCGTTCCGGGCGGCTTCCAGCCGACGGCTGCCCTTCTCTCGTGAAACGCGGCGGCGGAGGCTTTGTTCTCCTTCAGCGCCGATGCAGCGATTATAGCACTTTTCTTTTGCCGGGTCAATCCCCGGAAAGGGTTTCTTTCAGGGATTCCAGCGCCTTTTGGTAGCCCTCAAAGCCCAGGCCGGCGAAACGGGCCTGGCACGCCATGCCGGCGTAGGAGATCCGGCGGAAGGGCTCCCGTTCGCTGATGTCGGTGAGGTGCACTTCCACGGCGGGGAGCGACACGGCCTTGAGCGCGTCCAGGATGGCCACCGACGTGTGGGTGTAGGCGGCGGGATTGATCACGATGCCGTCCATGACGCCGTAAGCGGCCTGGATCTTATCCACGATGGCCCCTTCGTGATTGCTTTGGAACAGCTCTGCTTCCATCCCCAGCCCGGCGGCTTTTTCCCGGATGAACGCCTCCAGATCGGCGTAGGTCCGCGTGCCGTAGAGGTGCTTTTCCCGGATGCCCAGCATATTCAGGTTGGGGCCGTTAATCACCAGTATTTTCATCGAAACCCTCCAGTACTTTTTCCAGCGCGGCGCTGATTTCTCCGGCGTTTTCCACGGTGTAATCCGCGGTTTCCCGATACAGCGGCTCCCGGGCCTTTTCCATGGCGGAAAGCGCCGCTGCGCCGGCGGACAGGGGGCGGCCCTCCGTGCTCAGCAGGGGAACGGGCCGGGTCAGGCGGCACACCGCGGCGTTCTGCCGCAGGGCGATGCGGTTTTCCTCCCGCAGCACCGCCCCGCCGCCCGCGGCGATCACCAATCTGCTTTCCTTGGCAAACTCCCGCACCGCCCGGGCTTCCATGTCCCGGAAGGCGGCTTCGCCCTGCCGGGCAAAGATCTCCGGGATGGGGCCGAAGCGCTTTTCGATCTCCGCGTCCAGGTCCACGAACCGGCGGCCCAGCCTTGCCGCCGCCATGCGGCCCAGGGTGGATTTGCCGCTGCCCGGCATGCCGATCAGAATGAGGTTCAGGCATTCCCGCCGCACCGCGCGGTACGCTTTTTCGATCAGCGCCTCCGGCAGCGCTTCGTCCAGGAACAGCTGCGCGGCGTAATACCCCTGGGCGGCGAGCATCCACAGCCCGCCCACCCGGGGCACGCCCAGGGCCTCCGCCTGCCGGAGCAGCGCCGTACGGCTGGGGTTGTAGATCACGTCCGCCACGCCGGCGAGCTTCGGGAACAGGGAAAGACCCGCGGGGGATAAGCCGGTATCCGGGTACATGCCCACGGGGGTGGCGTTGACGATCACCTGGGCGTCCGGGTGCAGCGACGCCATGTTTTCCTCCGTCACCGGCCCGCGCCGGGAAACCACCACGGTGTCCCGGGCGTTTTCCAGCCGGCAGGCGGCCTGGGCGGTGAGGGACGTGCCGCCGCTGCCCAGGATCAGCACCTTTCTGCCCCGCAGGGCGATCCCGCCCTTCCGCAGCATGAACAGGAAGCCGGGCAGATCCGTATTATGGGCGGTCAGGCGTCCGTTCCGGTTGATCAGCGTGTTGGCGCTGCCCACCTGCTGCACCGTATCGGAAACCCCGTCGCAGAAGGGCAGCACCGTCTGCTTATAGGGGATGGTGACGTTGAGCCCCTTGAACTCCCGCCGCTCAAGCAGCGGGGGCACCTTTTCCGGCGCCAGGGGACAGAGCCGGTAATCGTAGGTCCCGAAGCAGCGGTGGATCAGGGGGGAGTAGCTGTGGTCCAGCCTTTCCCCGATCAGGCCGTATTCCATCATCGCATCTCCTCGTAATTGCCCAGGAACACCATCTGGTCCGCTTCGGCCTGCAGCTGCCCCATCAGGGCGCGGACGGAGGCGTCCCGGATGGAGGCCTCGATATCGAAGAAGAAGCGGAATTCAAAATCCTTTCCCGGGATAGGCCGGCTTTCCAGCTTGGTGAGGTTCAGCCCCTGGACGGCGATGCGGCTCATCAGCCGGTAAAGAGATCCGGGGCGGTGGGCGGCGGAGAGCATGAGGGAGATCTTGTTGGCCCCCTCGTACACCGTCAGGTCCTTGGCGATGCAGATGAAGCGGGTGAAATTGTTGCCGGTATCGCACACGTCGTCCCGGAGGAGGGAAAGGCCGTAGAGCGCCGCGCAGTCCCGGGAGGCGATGACGGCCAGGTCCCGCCGGCCGGAGCGGGCCGCGTGGGCCGCGGCGACGGCGGTGTTTTCCATGGGCGTCGCCCGGATCTCCGGATGGGCGGCCAGGAACGCGCCGCACTGGCGCAGGGCCTGTTCGTGGGAAACGATCTCCTTTACGTCCGAAAGCTGCGCTCCCGGCAGGGCCAGCAGGCAGTGGTCCACCCGCTGCCGCGCGGCCTTCACGATATGGAAGCGGTGCTTCTCCATCAGGTCGTACACCTGGGTGACGGAGCCGGCGGTGCTGTTTTCGATGGGCAGCACCCCGAAGGGGCACATGCCCTTCTCCACGGCGTTGAACACGTCGTTGAAGGTGTTCATATACAGGATGTCCGCAAATTCAAACATCCGGTCGCAGACCTTCTGGGAATACGCGCCCTCCGTGCCCTGGCAGGCCACCATCACCCGCCCCGGCATCCTGGGCCGGATGCGCCCGGCCGCCTCCTCCAGTTCCTGGACCAGGGGGGAGGAAAACTGCAGCTGATCCGCCTGGTACGCCCGGCTGACGGAAAACAGCGTCTGATACAGCAGCCTGGCGTAATGCTCCAGGTCTTCCCCCGCCTGGAGGGACACCCGGTTGACGATCTGCCGCTCCCTTCCCGTATCCAGGATGGGCAGTCCGTTTTCCTTTTTGTACGCCGCCACGTCCGATACCAGGCGCATGCGCTGCACGAACAGGCGGATCATTTCGTCGTCGATGGCGTCCAGCCGGCTGCGGATCTCGTTCAGGTTCATTTCCATACGTTCACGCTCCCTGCAGAATCTGGTCGGAAAGGATAATAGCGGCGGCGGCTTCCACCACGGGCACCGCCCGGGGCACCACGCAGGGATCGTGACGTCCCCGGACGGAGAGGACGGTTTCCTGCATGGCGTCCAGGTCCACGCTGCGCTGGGGCAGGGCGATGGAGGGGGTGGGCTTCAGAGATACGGTGAAAACCAGCGGCAAGCCGGTGGTGATGCCCCCCAGGACGCCCCCAGCGTGGTTCGAGGAGGGCCTGGCCGAGCCGTCCTCAATTATGAAAGGATCGTTGTTCTCGCTGCCGAAGGGCTGCGTATCGCCGAAGGAAACGCCCTTCACCGCCGGGATGCCGAACAGCGCCTGGGCAAGACGCCCTTCGATGCCGCCGAAGTACGGCCCGCCCAGGCCCGCGGGCAGGCCCGTCACCACGCAGCGCACCCCCCCGTCCACGCTGTCTCCCCGCTGCCGCGCGGCTTCGATTTCCCGCTGCATGGCCGCGCCCTTGTCCGGGTCGATCACCGGGAACGCGCCGTCGGGATACAGGGGCAGCGCGGGGGAAACCGGGTCCGGCACGGCGTCGGAAACGTTCCCGATCCGGGCGATGTGGGCGCAGATGCGGACGCCCCGCGTTTCCAGGAATTGCAGGCAGAGCGCCCCGGCAAAGCACAGGGGGGCCGTGAGCCGGGCGGAAAACTGGCCGCCGCCCCGGCGGTCCCAGGCGGGGCCGTACTTGGCCCAGGCCGCGAAATCCGCATGGCCGGGCCGGGGGACGCGCTTTTCCCCGTAATCGGCGCTGCGCACGTCCGTATTCCGGATCAGGGCGGCGATGGGCGCGCCGCAGGAAAGCCCGTCGGCGTTCAGGCCGGATACGATCTCCGGGATATCCCGCTCCTGCCGGGGGCTGCTCCAGGCGTTCCGCCCCGGCGCCCGGCGGGCCATGAACGCGCCGATGCGGTCCGGATCGATCTTTTGTCCTGCCGGGAATCCCTCGATGACGCACCCCACCGCGGGGCCGTGAGACTGGCCGGTCAGGGTGACGCGGAGCCTTTCCCCGATGCTGAAATCAGACATGGACCTTTCCTCCCAACGCTGCAAAATCCCGCCAGAAGCCGGGATAGGATTTGTTCACCGCCTCCGCCCCCAGGACGGTGACGGGCCCCGCGCACACCGTGGCGGCCACGGCGGCGCTCATGACGATGCGGTGGTCATTGTGCCCGTCCACCGTGCCGCCCGCCAGCTTCCTTCCGCGGACGGTCAGCCCGTCCGGCAACTCTCCCACGCTGCCGCCCAGGCGGCGGATCACGTCCGCCATGGCGGAAAGCCGGTCCGATTCCTTGATGCGCAGCCGGGCAGCCCCGGTGAGGCGGGTGGTTTTCCCCGGCGACGCGGCGGCCGCGGCGGCTACGATGGGCAGCAGGTCCGGGGTGTCGCCGAAATCGATTTCCTCTCCGATCCTCTGCAGCAATCCCGCGACGGCCCTGTCTCCCTGACGGGAGGCGGGGTCCAGGCCGCAGATGCGCACGTCGCTCCCCAGCGCGTCGGCGCCCAGGAAGAAGGCGGCGGCGCTCCAGTCGCCCTCCGCCGCGGCTTCCCCGGGGGCGCTGTACCGCTGGTTTCCCGGCACGCGCCAGCCGCGCTCCAATTTCTCTGTGCGGATGCCGAACTGCCGCAGCACGGAAAGGGTCATTTCCACGTAGGGGGCGGATTCCAGCGGCGCGGTATATTTCAGCGTGCTGTCCCCGGGAAGCAGGGGCAGGGCGAAAAGCAGGCCGGAAAAATACTGGCTGCTGACGCCGCCGGGCAGTTCGTAATCCCCGGGACGCAGCCCGCCGGACACCCGGAGGGGCAGGCGGTCCCCGGCGATGGCCGCGCCGTGGGCCCGCAGGGCCGACAGCAGGGGCTCCAGGGGCCTTTCCGGCAGCCGCCCGCGGCCCGACAGGGCGACGGCGCCGCCCCTGGCGCACAGCACGGGCAGCAGAAACCGCAGGGTGCTGCCGCTTTCCCCGCAGTCCAGCGCCGCGGAGGAAACGCCTTTCCCGGGGCGGACGGACAGGCCTTCGCCTTCCCGGCGCACGTCCGCGCCCAGCGCCTGCAGGCAGCGGACAGTGGCGGCGATGTCCTCGCTGTCCCCGGGACGGAGGATCCGGCAATCCTGCCCGCTCAGAGCCGCGGCGATGAGCAGCCGGTGGGCGTGGGATTTGGACGGCGGCGCTGTGACGGCGCCCCGCAGCAGGCCCGGTTCGATGACGGCGTTCATGGCTGTTCCCCCGTTGCTTTTGCGAATAGGACGGGCAGATCGGCAACATCCACGGTTTCCAGCCGGCACCGGCCGATCCTTTCCGGCAGGACCAGGGTGATTTTGTCCCCCCGGCGTTTTTTATCCGAAAGCGCCGCCCGGCAGAGATCCGCCGCGGGATAGGGGCATTCCGTGGGCAGGCCGCACGCCTTGCAGGCGGCGGTCAGGGGCGACGGGTCCATCCCCGCGGCCCGGGCGGCCAGGATCATCCCCAGCGCTACGCCCTGGCCGTGGGACAGCGCAAAGCCGGAGCAGCATTCGATGGCGTGGCCGAAGGTGTGGCCCAGGTTCAGCAGCTGCCGCACGCCCCGGTCCTTTTCATCCCGGACCACGTGATCCCGCTTGATCTCCACGTTCCGGGCGACGGTTTTTCCGATCTCCCGCTTCCATGCGCCGGTCCGGAGGGAATCAAAGAGTGCTTCGTCCGCAAGCATGCCGTGCTTGAGCATTTCGGCGCAGCCGTCCCGGAGCAGCGCCGGGGGCAGGGCGCGGAGCACGTCGGTGTCGCACAGCACCAGCAGGGGCTGGTGAAAGGCTCCGGCCATGTTCTTGCCCCCGGGCAGGTCCACCGCGGTTTTGCCGCCTACGGAGGCGTCTACGGCGGAAAGCAGGGTGGTGGGGATCTGCACGAAGGGGATGCCCCGGCAGTACACCGCCGCGGCGAAGCCCGCCAGGTCCCCCGGCACGCCGCCGCCCAGGGCGATCACCAGGTCCCCCCGGCTGACGCCGCTTCCGCACAGGAAATCCAGCGCGGCGGCGAGGGTCTGCATGGTCTTGTGGGTTTCCCCGTGGGGGAACTGCCACAGGCAGGGGGAAAAGCCCGCGGCCCGCAGGCTGTCCGTTACGGCGTCGCCGTACAGGCCGGCCACGGTGTCGTCGGTGATCACGGCGGCCCGGCAGGGGGCGTGCACGGCCGCAACGCGTTTGCCCGCTTCCCGGATCAGCCCCGGGCCGATCAGCACGTCGTAGCCCTGCCCGACGGGGATCCTGACCTGTTCCATGCTCATTCCTCCAGCGATTCTTTCATTTCCCGGCCCGCTTTCAAAAGCGCCCGCAGCGTTTCCGCGTCCCGGTCCCGCAGGGCGTCCCGGTATTCCTGAAGGCGGTCGATGAGCCCCTGGGTCTGGGCCAGGAGCAGATCGCCGTTTTCCAGGAAAAGCTCGGTCCACATGTCCTCGCTGAGATAGGCCACCCGGGTCATATCCCGGAAGCTGCCGGCGGAAAAGCCCTTGTGCTTCTCCGCCAGGGGCGCTTTCACGTAGGCGCTGCTGACCACGTGGGCCAGCTGGGAGGTAAGGGCGATCATTTCGTCGTGCTCCGCGGGGGTGGAAAAGCGCACCCGGCCAAAGCCGATGGAGAGGAAGATTTCCTTGGCCCGGCGCACGGTTTCCACGTCGGTGCCGGGCATGGGGCAGAGGATCATCGAGGCGTTTTCAAACAGATCGTCCTGGGCGAAGGAAAAGCCGCTGCGCTCCCGCCCCGCCATGGGATGCCCGCCCATGAAGGTGAAGGGCGCGCCCTGAAAGGCGGGGAACAGCTGATCGCACACGAAGCGCTTCACCCCGCAGCAGTCGGCGATCAGCGCGTCGGGCCTGAAAAACGCCCGATGGGCGAGCAGCCATTCCACCGCCGCTTTGGGATACAGCGCCGTCAGGACAACGTCGCAGCTGCCCAGATTGTCCTGCGTCAGCTCCCCGTCGATCGCCCCGAACATCTTGGCCTGCAAAAGGGCGGTTTCGTTGATATCGCAGCCCAATACGGCATGATCGGTGTGGAATTTGATGCTCTTTGCCAGGGACCCGCCGATGAGCCCCAGGCCCACGATGCCGAAAACCATGAGCGCAGCCCTCTTTCTGAAAAATCGTTCTGAAAGATTGAATTTGAATTACAATTCACGATAGTAAGGGCAGATGTTTTCATAATGTCCGTCCTGCATACGAAAACCTCCCGGAATAGTGCCGAGCTGAGTAAAACCCAGCCGCTCATACAGGTGCCTCGCATGGAGATTGCTCTCTACGACCGCGTTGAACTGCAGCACTCGGAACCCCAATTTCTTACCCATACGCAGGCAATCCAGCACCAGCTTTTCACCGATATGCCTGCCCCGCGCATCGGACAGAACGGAAAAACTGGCATTGCAGATATGCGCACAGCGGCCGACGTTATTGGGATGAAGGATGTACAGCCCCAGAATTTCCCCATCCTCCTCAGCCACGCCGCTGTAGCTCTGGGAAGCAAAGAAGGCCGCTCCCGTATCTATATCCAAGCACTCCTCCTGCGGGAACGCAATGCCCTCTGTTACCACTTCATTCCAGATTCGGATCATGGATGCCAGATCGCTCTGCGTGTATTCTCTGATAATCATGATCTGCCGTCTCCTCAAATGCCGGTTCGTCATGCAAACGTTGGCAAGTCATTTTCCCGTCATCCGATCTTTCGGATCTTCACTTGTTCATAGACTTCTTGGATTTCCTTTTTTGCGCCGTCAAAGCGCGGCCAGGCATCGATCCCGTCGTTGGGCCGCCGGGGAATCAGGTGGATATGGAAATGGGGAACGGACTGCCCCGCGCTTTCATCGCTGGCGTTGAGCAGATTGACCCCGGAGTAGCCGCATTTTTCCGTTAAGTGCCGGGAAACCAGCTGCACGGTGCGCATCACGGCGTCCAGGGCGTCCGGGGCGCAGTCCAGGATGTTTTTGCAATGCCCCTTGGGCAGCACCAGGATATGCCCGTCCACGTCTTTTGCGATGTCCATGATGGCGACCGTTTCCCCGTCCTCATAGACCTTCAGGCCGGGGATTTCGCCCGCGGCGATCCTGCAGAAAATACAGTCTTCCATTTTTTCTTCCTCCATTGCCGCTTCCGGGGGCAAAAGCGCCTGCTCCGGCTTACCTGCACGCATAGGGCCGCACGGCGGAGACGCACCGCATCACGTCGTCGAAGGCGTCGGGCGTCAGGCTCTGGGCCCCGTCGGAGAGGGCGTGGGGCGGGTCGTTGTGCACTTCGATCATCAATCCGTCCGCCCCGGCGGCCGCGGCAGCCACCGCCATGGGCTTCACCAGATGGGCGTAGCCGGTGGCGTGGCTGGGGTCCACCACCACGGGCAGATGGGTGAGCCTGTGCAGCACCGGCACGGCGGCCAGGTCCAGGGTGTTGCGGGTGGCGGTTTCAAAGGTGCGGATGCCCCGCTCGCACAGGATCACGTTCTGGTTGCCCCCGGCCATGATGTATTCCGCGCTCATGAGCCATTCCTGGATGGTGTTGGCCAGCCCCCGCTTGAGCAGGATGGGCTTGCGGGTCTGGCCCAGTTCCTTGAGCAGATCGAAATTCTGCATGTTCCTGGCGCCCACCTGGATCACGTCCACGTCCTCAAAGAGGGGCAGGTGGTTCACATTCATGATTTCCGTCACGATGGGCAGCCCGGTTTCCTTTTTCGCCAGCAGCAGTAGCCGGATGCCCTCCTCGTGGAGGCCCTGGAAGGCGTAGGGGGAGGTGCGGGGCTTGAAGGCCCCGCCCCGGAGCAGCTGCGCCCCCGCGGCCTTCACCCGCCTGGCCACGTAGACGATCTGCTCCTCCGTTTCCACGGAGCAGGGCCCGGCGATCACGGAAAAATGCCCGCCGCCGATCTTCACCCCGGGGGACGCCTCCACCACCGTGTCCTCGGCGTGGAATTTGCGGTTGGCGTTTTTGTAGGGCTCCTGGATGCGCTGCACGTTCTCCACGATCTCCAGGGACTTGATCACGTCGATGTCCAGCCGGGAAGTATCGCCGATGAGGCCCATGATGGTCTGGCTCTGGCCTACGGAAAGATGAATGTCGAAGCCCATGGATCTGAGCCAGTTTTTCAGATTGCCCACCTGTTTTTCATCGGCGTTGTTTTTGAGCAGAATGATCATTTTGTTTCCTCGCTTCCTTCTCCGGGATCGAAAAAGGGGCCCTGCGACCTTAATTCGCCGCAGAGCCCCTGATGCGTCAGGATGGATTATCCCATGCGGCGGCGCGCCTTGCCGGCAAAGCCGGTAAAGCGGTAATAAAACGCGAACGCCGCAAGCTGCTTCATCGTGACGACCCTCCTTCGCAGATTCCGCCTTTAGGATACCACGGCGACGTTTGCCGGTCAAGCGGTCCGCTGTTTTTCGGCTGTTTTCCTTTGCGGGGCGTCATTTCAGGCTTTCCACCAGCTCCGTCAGGTTTTTGATGCCCATGACGAAGCCCTTGGAGTTATCCAGCCGGTAATCCGCCGCCGCCCGGTAATGGCCGATGCAGCGGTTGTACTGCTCGATTACGTCCTCATGCCCGCCGCCGGCAAGCAGGGGCCGCCGGTCGGTCTTGATATCGGCCAGGATCTGGTCCAGGGGCCGGTCGATGTGGATGATGATGCCGTGGTTCTTCATGATGGTGACGTTTTCGGCATAGGTGCACAGCTCCCCGCCTGTGGAGACCACGCAGGGCGGCTGGCCCACCAGCCCGATCAGGGCGCCGGTTTCGGCGTTGCGGAAAAAAGGCTCGCCGAAGGTGGAAAACACTTCGTTCACCGACTGCATGCCCAGCATCTCGCAGACCCGCTGATCCGTGTCCACGAAATTCCAGTTCAGGTTCTGCGCCAAACGGCGGCCCAGGCTGGTTTTTCCCGCACCGGCCATGCCCACCAGAAAAATGTGCATATGAATCATCCCAACGTTCCCCCTCGCGTGCTCCTTTGCCCGGGGCCGGGCAGCTTTTCATTTTCACTGCCGGTATTTTACCACAGACCCAGGAAAAAGGCAATACGAAAAAACGCGCCAAGGCGCTGTTTTTCCCCCGGTTTTCCGCATGGTTTCCGTCCGGAGGGCGCATGCTGAAGGAAAAGGAGGGAGCTTATGCGCGGAAAAACGGCCGGCCGGGGCGGGCGCGCGCCCCTGTTTTCGCTTCCGCCCCGGAGAAGGCGCATGGGAAAAAGCCGCCGGCTGTATCAGTAAGCGGGCGGCGGGCGGCCCCCGGCTTGCCCGGGAAAGATCAGGTCAGCTTCCGGTAGCTCCGGGGGGTCATGCCGTATTTTTTCTTGAAGGAGTCCTTGAAATAATTGCTGTCGGAAAAGCCGCAGCGCAGGGCGATGGTGATGATGGAATCCTTGGTGGACACCAATTCCAGCGCCGCGTGGTGCAGCCGGACGAACACCAGGTATTCGTGCAGGCCGATGCCGGCCTCCTGGCGGAATTTTCGGCTCAGATAATTGGGGCTGAAGCCCACGGCCTGGGCCACGTCCTGGGTGGTGACGGGGTTCATGTAATGCTCGCTGATGTAGCGGGCCGCCTGCAGCACCTGCCGGTCGGTGGTATGGATATCGGCGGGCAGCTCGCACAGGAAAATGCAGACCCGGCTGCACAGCAGCAGCAGGCCTTGCAGGTAGGTCCTGCGCATCAGGGGCGAACGGGCGTCCCGGATGATCTCCTCCGCCCCCATCTGCTCCAGACAGGCCTCCACCTGGGCCCGGTGGGCGGGGGGCACCTGGAAAATGCGGGTTTCCGCAAAAAAGCGGTCCCCGTGGGGCAGCAGCGCGCGCACCGCGGCATCGGCGTCCTGCTCCCGGAACAGGATCACCGTGCGCCTGCACGCGCCGAAAAGATAGCGGGTGTAGTGCAGGCCCATGGGCGGCACCAGGATGAAATCCCCCGCGTGCAGATCGTACATATTGTCGTCGATCAGGAAGCGGCAGGAACCGCTGTGGACGTAAAACAGCTCGCAGCAGCTGTGGCAGTGATGCCCGTTCATGATGAAGTCCGCGTCCCGCAGCTTTGTTTCCGCGTGTACGCACAGAGGCTCCCGGGAAGCGGAGGCGGTTTTCTCGTTCACAGTCTTCTCCTTTCGGACCGTTGAAAAATCAGTATTTTTGCTTATGATATCAGAAATTTGCGGAAGAATCAAGAAAAAACAATCCGGATATGCCGGGGGGAAGCCCTGAAAAAAGGAAGAATTTGTTGAAATCCGCCGGAGCCTGCGGTATAATAAACAGAGCGGCGGCATTCGGAAGACCCGGCGCGCTTTACAAAAAAGAAATACGGCGTTCAGGAGGAGTTCGCTTATGAAAATGACCTTTCGCTGGTACGGAAGCCAGATCGACCCGATCCCTCTGAAATATGTGAAGCAGATCCCCGGCATGACGGGCCTGATGGGCCTGCTGGACAAGCCCGCGGGGGTGGACTGGCCGGAGGAAGAGTTCGCCGCGCTCAAAAAAGAAGTGAACGACGCCGGGCTGGAGATCGAGGTCATCGAATCCGTCAACGTGCACGAGGACATCAAGATTGGCCTGCCCAGCCGGGAGGAATACATCGCCAATTATATTTCCACCGTCCGCATGCTGGCGCGCCACGGCGTGAAAGTGATCATTTATAATTTCATGCCCGTGTTCGACTGGCTGCGCACGGACCTGGCGCGGATCATTCCCGAGGACGGCAGCAACAGCCTGTACTTCGACGAAAAAGACCTGGGCGAAATGGGCCCCCTGGAGATCGTGCGCAGGACGGCGGCGGGCAGCCGGGGCTTCTCCCTGCCCGGCTGGGAGCCGGAGCGCCTGGCGCTGCTGGAAACCACCCTCAGGCAGTACGAAAGCATCGGCCCGGACGACCTCAGAAAGAATTTCAAGTATTTCCTGGACGCGGTGATCCCGGTGTGCGAGGAAGCGGGCGTGCGCATGGCCTGCCATCCCGACGATCCCGCCTGGCCCATTTTTGGCCTGCCGCGGATCGCCCACAGCCAGGCGGACTTCGATAAGATGGTGAAGCTCCACGACAGCCCGGCCAATACCGTGTGCCTGTGCACCGGCTCCCTGGGCAGCAACCCGGACAACGACATCCCCGCCATCATCCGGCATTTCGGGGAAATGGACCGCATCGGGGCCATGCACGTGCGGAACGTGAAATACCTGGGCTATCACCACTTCCGGGAGGCGGCGCACCTGTCCTCCGCCGGGGATCTTGACCTGTATGAGATCATGAAAGCGGTGCACGATACCTGCCCGGACACCTACGTGCGGCCCGATCACGGGCGCATGATCTGGGACGAGCAGGGCCGCCCCGGCTACGGCCTGTACGACCGGGCCCTGGGCGCGGCGTATCTGAACGGGCTGTGGGAAGCCATCGAAAAGGCGTAAGGACACGCTGGAGGCGCGCATGTATCAGATCTTTGTGGTAGAGGATGAGCTGCTCATCCGCCAGAGCATCCGCAACGCCATCGAGCAGATGCAGGGGCCGTATGCCTTCTGCGGCGAGGCGTCCGACGGGGAAATGGCGCTTTCCATGATGCAGGATTTGATGCCGGATATCCTGCTGACGGATATCCGCATGCCCTTTCTGGACGGGTTCGGGCTGATCCGCCACGCCAAAGCGATGATGCCCTGGGTGAAGATCGTGATCATCAGCGGCTTCGGGGATTTCGAGTCCGCCCAGAAGGCCATCGACCTGGGGGTGGACCAGTACCTGCTCAAGCCCGTGCGCCCGGCGGAGCTGGTCAAGGTGGTGGAGGAGATGGCCGCCCGCATCGAAAAGGACAAGGCGGCATCCCGGCTCACCGGCGTGCAGATGGACCGGGGGGAAATGGGCGCGGCCCTGCGGCAGCATTTCATCCGCCGGCTGCTCTTCGGTGGCGCGGACACGGGGGAGCTGCTGGAGCAGGCCCGGGCGCTGGAAATGGATATCGTCCGCGCCTTTTACCAGGTGACGGTGTGCTATTTCGATATGAACAATCCGGATCTGAACCGGCTCCACGCGGCGGCGCAGAAGATCCTGGAAACGGAAACGGAAGTGCTCTACGATTTTACCGCGGCGGACCAGATGACCCTGGTGTGCAGCGACAACGACGCGGAAGCCCTGACGGAGCGGGCGTACCGGCTGGTGAACATCCTGCGCCACGAGCTCAGGGAGATCTGCCCCGTCATCACCACCGTGGTGGGCAGCGTGGTGCAGCGGCTGGGCGCCATCAGCGACGCATACAAAACCGCCGCCAATCTGCTCAAGCGGATCAGCGGCATTTCGGCGGGGCAGGTGATCAACGTAAGCGACACCGCGCAGATCACCGCCGACATCGTGCAGTTCAGCGGGCCCTTCGGAGAGGCGTTCCAGGAGCAGCTGCTGCGCGCCGGGGCCCAGGACGTGCCCGCCCTGCTGGACGCGGCGCTTTCCTCCCCGGAGGGGAAGCAGTTCGACAGCATGCTGATGCGCTATTACGCGCTGATCGACCTGATGAAAATGGCGGTGCAGATCATCGCGCGGCATACCCCCGGAGCGGAGGAAAAGGACATCGCGGCCCGGCTCAGCGGGGAATACGATATTTTCTCCGCTTCCGGCGATCTAAACACCTTCCGGGCCACGGCGGAAAGGCTGCTGAAATCCGCCCTCACCGCCCGGCAGGAATCCCCGGCGGAAATGAAATACGGCCACGTCGTCAGCCGGGCCGAAAAATACGTGGCGGAGAATTTCTGCGATCCCAATATTTCCCTGATCAGCACCGCCCGCCACGTGGGCATGAGCGCCGCCCATTTCAGCACCGTTTTTTCCCAGACCGCCGGGCGGCCCTTCATCAGCTACCTGACCAATCTGCGCATGGAGCGGGCGAAGAAACTGCTGCGGGAAACCAATATGCGCCTCACCGATATCGCCATGGAGATCGGCTACAACGAGCCCAATTATTTCAGCCATGTGTTCCGCAAGACGGTGGGCATGACCCCCAAGGATTACCGCCAGCGGACGGCGGATCAGTAGCCCCGGGAAGAAATGATCTCTTCCGTCAGGTTGCTTTCGTCAAAATAAGTTTCTTCCACATAGGTGAATTTGGGCGGCGTTTCGCCCTTTTCCAGCTGCTCGATGATGGACTGCACCCGGGGACCGTGAAGGGGATTGCATTCCACGTCCAGGCTGATTTCTCCGGAGAGGATCATATGCAGCGCGGTACTGCTGGAATCGAATGCGATGATGGTCACGTCCCGTCCGGGCGTCAGGCCCGCTTTTTTCAGTGCGTCGATGGCGCCGTAGGCCATGTTGTCGTTTTCGGAATAGATCACGTTGAAATCCGTACCGTCCGCCAGGACGCCCTCCATCAGCTCCTGGCCCTTCGCCTGGGTGAAATCCCCGGAGGCGCGGAACATGAGGTGCCAGTTCTCATGGGCGGCCAGGCCCGCGTCCAGCCCCTCGGTACGCCCGATCTGGGCGGAGGAGCCGATGTTGCCCTGCAGGTGCACGATGTTCAGCGGCTGCTGCCCGAAGCGGCTTTCCAGCCAGGAAACGGCGGTGCCGCCCTCCTTGCGGAAATCGCTGCCGATCCAGCAGGTGAACAGGCTGGTATCGGTAATTTCGATCATCCGGTCCACGATGATCACGGGGATGCCCGCGGCCTTGGCCTCGGTGAGCACGGTGTCCCATCCCCGCTCGGTGGTGGGGGCGAGCACGATATAGTCCACGCCCTGATTGATGAAATTGCGGATGGCGGTGATCTGGCGCTCCCGCTTCTGCTGGGCGTCGTCCAGGATCAGGCGGTAGCCGTTTTCAGGGGACAGGGCGGTCTGCATGCTCAGGGTGTTCGCCTTGCGCCAGTCGCTTTCCGCCCCTACCTGGGAAAAGCCCACCACGATCAGGTCGTTCCCCTCCGCGGAGGAGGGAGGGACGGCCTGCTCCCTGCAGCCGCCCAGCAGAAGCGGCAGGCAGAGCACCGCCAGCAGCAAAAGCGTGCGCGTTTTTTTCATTGGTGCATTTCCTCCTTCCGGATGGCGGCCACGCCGGCGCGGGGCAGGCGCACCGTGACGGTGGTGCCCTTCCCCGGCTCGCTTTCAAAGGACAGCCCGTAGGGCTCGCCGCAGTAGAGCCGGATGCGCTGGTGCACGTTTTTGAGGCCCAGGCCGCTGTGGTGTTCTTCATAGACGCCGGACCGGAGCAGGGCGAGCTGCTCCGGGTTCATGCCAGCCCCGTTGTCCCTCACCTGCAGGAGCAGATCGCCCTGATCCTCCCGGCCGGTGATTTCGATGGCGCCCCGGCCCCGGCGGTTCTTGATGCCGTGGTACAGCGCGTTTTCGATCAGCGGCTGCAATATCAGTTTGGGCACCTGGCAGTCCTGTATCTCTTCGGGAACGGCGATGCTGTAGGTGAGGATATCGCTGTAGCGGATCTGCTGGATCTCCAGGTAGGACTGGGCCTGCTTCAGCTCCGCCCGGAGGGAGATCACGTCCTCCCCCCGGTTCAGGGAATTGCGGAAGAAGGTGGACAGGCTGGTGACCATGTTCACCACGTCCTCCTCCCGCTGGGATTCGGCCAGGATGACGATGGAGTCCAGGGTATTATAGAGGAAATGGGGGTTGATCTGGGCCTGCAGAAGCTCCAGCTCCGCCCGGTGGAGGGACTGCTGGTCCTGCCGCTGCTTTTCCATCAGGCTTTTGATGCGGTCCGCCATTTTGTCGAAGTTCTCATCCAGGGTGCGCAGCTCGGTGATGTCGGTTTCCACCGGGGCGCTGGAAAACTGATCGGCGCCGAAGCGCTCGGCCTTCCGGGACAGGGCGTCCATGGGCCCGGAAATGCGGCGGCTGACCCGCATGCCGTAGAGCAGCATGGCCAGGAACAGGGCGCCCATGGCCGCCACGGAAAGGACGATGAGCACCGTGGTCTGCTGGTTGATCACGCCCCGGAGGCGGCCCAGCTCCCGCACCTCGTCGCCCAGGAAATCGTGCATGTATTTTTCGATCAGCGCGGTGAGGCCGGTTTCGCCCCGGATGTTGCGTTCCAGCAGCTCCATCCGCAGATCGTAGGATTCGGTGTTGGCGATCTCGGTCATGTACATGCGCAGGTTGCGGCACATATCCAGCATGCTCTGCACCCGCCAGCGGTTGTCCGGCAGGGAGGTTTCCGCCAGCAGCCGGGTGAGCACCTGCTCGGCGGCGTCCAGCTCCGCCATGGGCAGCTCCTCCGCGGAATGCTCGCTGCGGGGGCGGATCACGTGATTGTACATTTCAAGGTCCAGGGTGCTTTTGAATTCCTGATTGAAATCCGCGGCGGTGTTGGCGCAGGAAAGGACCCCCGCGTACTGGCGGTTGATGGCGATGAGCATCACGGACATCACCGTGATGATCCCCGCCATGGTGAGGGATACCAGCACCAGCAGCCGTCGGATCTGCTGCCTGACGCTCTGGGCGGGCGGTTTTTTCTCTGGCATGCTTTTTTCCTCCCGGGACCGGATAACAGACAGGGAGAATATAGCATATTTTCTTATATCTGTGTAGGCGTTGCGGGGATTTTCCAAAGAAAGTATCATTTTTCAAAAGAAATTGTAAATCCGCCGCGGGAAAGAAAAAATCGCCGAAAAAACTTACTGGTGAATTTCCAAAGATTGTGAATGTTTTCTTTGCCGCAGACATATACACTGACAGTATCAAAGGCTCGGAAAAGGGCCTAAAAAATCGGGAGGGAAAACCATGAAGAAAATCATTGCTGTGCTGCTGGCGCTGGTGCTGGTGCTGTCCTTTGCCGCCGTTTCCATGGCTGAGGAAGACCTGATCAAGGTCGGCATCATCAACCTGGACCCCGCCGAATCCGGCTATCGTGAAGCCAACGTCAGGAACCTGACCGAAACCTTCACCAAGGAAAACGGCTATGACGCCACTTTCGTCACCGCCCCCACCGCCGACAAGCAGCTGGACGCCGTCCGCGGCTTCATCACCGCCGATGTGGACTGCATCCTGATCTCCGCCGCTGAGACCACCGGCTGGGACCGCGTGCTGGAAGAAGCCAAGAACGCCGGCATCCTGGTGTTCCTGTTTGACCGTATGATCGACTGCGATCCCAGCCTGTATACGGCTGCCGTCGTGTCCGACATGCGCAAAGAGGGCGAAACCGCCGTGGCCTGGCTGGAGAGCCTGGGCCTGGAAGAATACAAGATCCTGCACATTCAGGGCCAGCTGGGCAGCGCCGCGCAGATCGGCCGCAGCGATCCTCTGACTGAAAAGTGCGAAGCCGAAGCTAACTGGACCATCGTCCGCGAAGGCACCGGCGGCGACACCTGGGATCCCAACGAAGCCCGCAAGATCGCCGAAGCCGCTCTGGACGCCGGCATCGAATTCAACATCGTGTATGCTGAGAACGACGGCATGGCCGACGGCGTTGTGGCCGCTCTGGACGCCAAGGGCATCACCCATGGCAAGGACGGCGACGTCATCATCATGGGCTTTGACTGCAACAAGTGGGCGCTGGAAAAGGTTCTGGCCGGCGAATGGAATTACGATGGTCAGTGCTCTCCCTTCCAGGCTGAAAAGATCGACGCCATGATCAAGACCCTGGCCGAGGGCGGCGAAATCGAAGGCCTGAACGAACTGAACCAGTACATCAACGACGAAACCTTCTTCGAGACTGCCACCATCACCCAGGCTGACATCGACGCTTACGGCCTGTAATTCACGGAACGACCATTGGGCGCGGTATGAACGGACGGTAATGCGCGCGTTCATACCGCGCCTTCTTTCAGACGGAAATACGGCTTTCACAGCCGGCGGCATGGAAGGAGCAGCCCCAGATGCCAAACGAAACGGTATTGACGATGCGCGGGATCTGCAAGCAGTTTCCGGGCACGAAAGCGCTGGATAACGTGGATTTTACCCTGCGCAAGGGCGAGATCCACGCATTGATGGGGGAGAACGGCGCCGGGAAATCCACGCTGATCAAGGTGCTTACCGGCGTTTACGAGAAGGATGCCGGCAGCATCCAGGTGGACGGCGTTTCGGGCGAGGCGCGGATCCATTCTCCCCAGGACGCGCAGAACATCGGGATCAGCACGGTGTATCAGGAAATCACTCTGTGCCCGAACCTCACGGTGGCTGAAAACATGTTCATCGGCCGGACTTCGGGCCAGATCGTCCATTGGAAGGATTACAACCGCCGGGCGACGGAGATCCTGAACAGCCTGGGCATCCCCGCCCGGGCCAAACAGGAGCTTTCCCACTGCTCCCTGGCCGTGCAGCAGATGGTGGCCATCGCCCGGGCGGTGGACATGAAATGCAAGGTGCTGATCCTGGACGAGCCCACCTCTTCCCTGGATGAAAAGGAAGTGGAAATGCTCTTTGGGCTCATGCGGGATCTGAAGAGCCGGGGCGTGGGCATCATCTTTGTCACCCATTTCCTGGAGCAGGTCTACGAGGTCAGCGACCGGATCACCGTGCTGCGCAACGGCGAACTGGTGGGCGAATATCTGACAGCGGAGCTGCCCCAGGTGGAGCTGGTGGCGAAGATGATGGGCAAGGACCTGAACGATATGGTCGATCTGGAAAAAGTCGGCGTCAAGAACGCCGGCGGCGGAGAGACCGTATACGAAGCGAAGGGACTGTCCAGCGCGGAAAGCAGGCCGTTTGATTTCCATATCCGGCGGGGAGAAGTGAACGGCTTCACCGGCCTGCTGGGATCGGGCCGCAGCGAAAGCGTCCGGGCGATCTTCGGCGCCGACCGGGTGACCGGCGGGGAAGTGAAGGTCAAGGGCAAGGCCGTCCGCATCGGCAACCCCAAGCAGGCCATGAAGAACGGCATCGGCTATCTGCCCGAGGACCGGAAGCGGGACGGCATCATCGCGGACCTTTCCGTGCGGGACAATATCATCCTGGCCCTGCAGGTGATGAAGGGCTTCTTCAAGCCCATGAGCAAGCAGGAAATGAAGCAGTTCGCCGATGAGTACATCAAGGCCCTGCAGATCAAGACCGCTTCCCAGGACACCCCCATCAAATCCCTGTCCGGCGGCAATCAGCAGAAGGTCATCCTGGCCCGCTGGCTGCTGACGCACCCGGATTACCTCATTCTGGACGAGCCTACCCGCGGCATCGACGTGGGCACCAAGCTGGAGATCCAGAAGCTGGTGCTGAAGCTGGCGGAGGAGAACATGAGCGTCACCTTCATTTCCTCCGAGATCGAGGAAATGCTGCGCACCTGCTCCCGCCTGATCGTGATGCGCGACAGGAAGATCGTGGGCGAGCTGACCGGGGACGAACTGACGCAGAACCATGTGATGAAGACGATCGCGGGAGGTGAAGCCTGATGCGGACGAAGAAAAACGGCCTTGCCTGGCTGATGGATCTGCTGATCCCGCTGGTGGCCCTGGCCGTGCTGGTCCTGTTCAATCTGATCCGTGATCCCGAATTCTTCCGGGTCACCATCGAGTGGAGCGAGGGCAACCCCCGGCTGGACGGCAATCTGATCAGCATTATCGACAGCGCCAGCGAGCTGGCCATCATCGCCATGGGCATGACGCTGGTGACGGCGTCCTGCGGCGGCCAGGATATTTCCGTGGGCACGGTGGGCGCCATCGCCGGCGCGATCTTCGTGCAGACCCTGGTCCGGATGGGGCCCATCTCGGTGCTCACCGTGATCGGCGCGCTGCTGGTGTGCTGCCTGGGCACGATCCTGTTCAAGCTGTTCAACGGCACGCTGGTGGCCGTATTCAAGATCCAGCCCATGATCGCCACGCTGGTGCTGTATTCCTGCGGCCGCGACATCGGCTACATGATCAACGGCTCCGCCACCGAAGAACTGGCCAGCCCCGTGATCAAGGCCATCGGCATCCGGATCCCCGGCGTGCCGGTGTCCACGCCCTTCCTGCTGGTGGTGCTGGTGGGGCTGCTGCTGTTCCTGTTCTTCCGGCTGACCAACATCCGGCTTTATACCCAGGCCGTGGGCGTCAACCAGGGCGCCGCGCGGCTCAACGGCATCCAGCCCACGCTGATCAAGCTGCTCAGCTTCGTGATCCTGGGGATCTGCGTGGCGGTGGCGGCGGTGATCGGCGTGGCGCGCATGGGCACGCTGACGCCCAAAACCCTGCTGGCCGACATCGAAATGGACGCCATACTGGCGGTGGCCATCGGCGGCAACAGCCTGGGCGGCGGCAAATTCCGCCTGAGCGGCAGCGTCCTGGGGGCGTATATCATCCAGATGCTGACCACCACGCTGCAGAACATGGGGGTCGGATCGGAGCATATCAGGGCCTACAAAGCCATCGCCATCATCATTATCGTCACTGCCGGCTCCCCGGTGATCAAGAGCTGGTTCACCGCCATGAAGAACAGACGCAGCGCCTCTGCCGATGCGGCGTCCCTGAAGGGGGTGGGCTGACATGACGGTGCAGAAAGCGAAAACCCTGACGGGAAAGAAAGAGCCCTTATCCAATACCATGCTGCTGATGCTGGTCAGCATCGGGATCTTCATTGCGATGTACGCCGCGGCGGTGATTTTCAACGCCAAAGGGTTCCGCAACCCCAAGATGATCTTCGACCTGCTGAATGAAAACTCCATGCTGATCATCATCGCCTGTTCCCTGACGGTGGTCATGATCGGCGGCGGCATCAACATCAGCGTGGCCGGCGTGGTGAGCCTGACCTGCATGGTGGACGCGCTTTACCTGCAGAAAAGCGCCGTCGCCAGCCCCTTCCTCAACATCCTGATCTCCCTGGGGATCGCCCTGGGGATCGGCTTGGCCTTCGGCGCGTTCCAGGGCTTTCTGATCAGCCATCTGGAGATCCAGCCCTTCATCGTGACCCTGGCCGGCATGATCCTGGCCCGCGGGCTCACCACCATCGTCAGCCCCGGCGGCAAGCCGGTGGATGTGAACGCCACGGGGGCGGTCACGGCCATATGGGACGCCAGGATCAATATTCCCTGGTTCACGGAGGTAACGGAAAAGGTCAAGCTGGGCAAGGTCACGCAGACCATCGTTTCGACGGATCTTGAGATCGGCACGCTGGTGGCCCTGCTGGTGCTGGTGGTGGTGTTCCTGCTGCTGCGCTATGCCAGACTGGGCAGAAACATCTACGCCATCGGCGGCAACCAGCAAAGCGCCATGATGCTGGGCATCAACGTAAAGCGCACCCGGTTCGTCAGCTACGTGATCAGCGGCCTGCTCAGCGGCCTGGCCGGCTTCATTTTCCTCATGCACGCGCCTTCCGCCAAAACCACCGTGGCTGCCCGGGGCGAAATGGACGCCATCGCCGCTTCCATCATCGGCGGCACGCTGCTCACCGGCGGCGTGGGCAATGTGTTCGGCACGTTCTTCGGGGTCATGATCCTGGCGACCATCACCAAGATCATCGGCCTGAGCGACGTGAACGAATCCTTCTGGCAGAATATCGCCAGCGGCGCCATGCTGGGCTTGTTCATCATGGTGCAGAGCGTGATCCTGTCCGTCCGCGGCAAGGGGAAGATCCATCTGCCGGAGTGGCTGAAATTCATTAAACCCAAAGGCGAGCCGATATCGCCCGCCAAGTAAAAAACAAAATCAAAACCGGGGCCGTCCGACTGTCAGACGGCTCCGGTTTTTTTCGAGGGTGGGTTATTTCCAGAAGCCGATGGCGTCCAGGATGCGGTCCTGCACCCGGGCCACCCGCAATGAAAACGCGGGGGAGACGGCGGGGGCTTCGCCCTCCAGGATGCAGCGGCCCAGCTGCTCCACCTCCAGGCGGTAATTCTGGGGCGCGGTGACGCGCTTTTCTTCCGCCCTGCCGTCCCGCACCAGGGTATAGGCGATCTCGCCCGGCTGATTGAACTGGAAGGCGGAGAAGATTTCGCCCCGGTCGCCGCAGAGGCGGAAGCGGTCCAGGCGATCGGCGCGGAGCAGCATGCCGCAGCTGAGATTCGCCACGGCCCCGCCCGCAAAGGACAAAAGCGCGTTGGTGGCCAGGTCGATGCCGTCGTCGAACAGGGCGGACGCGCTGACCCGGACCGGCTCCCCGTCCAGCATCCACAGCGCCATGCTCAGGGGGTAGCAGCCCAGATCGTACTGCGCGCCGCCGCCGGCGTCCCGCCGGGCGCGGTAATTGCCCTCCCGGGGCGGGCCGCCCACGAAGGCGGATTCCAGGTACAGCACTTTTCCGATGGCGCCGGCGTCCACTTCCGCCTTCACCGCCCGGACGAAGGGATTGTGCAGGTAAGCGTATGCCTCCATAAGGTGCACGCCGTTTTCCTCCGCGACGCGGAACATGTCCCGCGCCTGGGCTTCCGTCAGGGCCAGGGGCTTTTCGCACAGCACGTGCTTTTTTGCCTCCAGCGCCCGGATCACCCATTCCCGGTGCAGATCGTTGGGCAGGGGCACGTACACCGCCTGCACCGCGGGATCGGACAGCAGCGCGTCATAGCTGCCGTACGCCTTTTCAAAGCCGAATTCCGCCTGGTACTGCCGGGCTTTTTCGATGCTGCGGCCCGCGATGGCGTACAGCGCGCAGTTCTCCGCCTCCCGCATGCCGGGGATGGTCTGCTGCCGGGCGATGTCCGCCGTGCCCAGGACGCCCCAACGGATCTTTTCCATAAAAGATGCTCCTTTCGCGTTACCAGTCGATGGGATGAATCACCGCGGGGTCGATATGGGCCGGGTCCGGGGAGCCGGTGCGCACCAGCATGGCCTTGATTTCGTCCGTCATGGCGCGGAGGACGTCCGCCATTTTTTCGGGGCCGCCCTCGTCCAGGGGCGCCATCAGCGCCTTGCCCACGGATACGGCGTCCGCCCCCAGGGCCAGGGCCTTGAAGGCGTCGAAGCCGTCCCGGATGCCGCCGTCGGCCACCAGCAGGAAATCCCGCCCCACGGCCCGGCGGATCTCCGGAAGCAGCATGGCGGGGGGCACGGCCCAGCGCATCAGGCCGTTATGGTGGCTGAGGATCACGCCGGCGCAGCCCAGGTCCCGGCAGGTCAGGGCGTCGCGGACGCTCAGCGCGCCCTTGATGAGAAAGGGCAGCCCCGCGGCGTCGATATACGTTTTCAGCTCTTCCAGGCTGGGCAGCTTCATCGGATAGCCCGCCACCAGGGAATCCCGGTCGTCGGTCACGTTCACGGCATGCTCCACGTCCATGCCCACGGCGACGGCCCCGTGGGCCTTCGCGCACGCCAGCCGTTCAAAGATCAGATCCGGGTCGGCGTAGGGCTTGATGATCTTGACGATCTTCGCGCCGGTGGACAGGGCGGATTCCATCTCTTCGCAGCTGCCCATGCCGATGAAGCAGGCGGCCCCGGCCTGCTTTGCGCCCAGGGCGAAGGCGGCCATGCCGCGCTTCAGATGGCTCAATGCCGCGGTGACGATGGGGGTGGAAAAGGCGCAGCCCAGCAGGCGCGTTTCCGCGGTGGGGTGCGCCGCGCCCACGATGCGGCCCTCCACCAGCAGATGATCCAGATACCGGCGGTTGAGGACGATGGAATCGCCGGGCAGGGGACGGCTGTCGGCCATAAAGCGCTTTCCTCCTTTTTCAGATGCTGACGCCCGCCCGGGCGGCGGCGCCGGCAAGATATGCGTATGCGGCCTGATATTCCTCAAAGGAACGCATATGCTCCAGCAGCACCGGGGCGTCGGGGGGCAGATATCTGTTCATGATCCTCAGGATCTTTTCAAAGTCCAGATCCCCTTCACCGGGGCTGCATTCCTCCAGCACCGCGGTCAGCCGGGTGGGGTGCAGCCGGCTGTCCTTTATGTGGGTGCTTTTGATATACGGGGCCAGGCGGGAAAAGCACTCCTCCACGAAATCCTCCGGGGCCAGGGCCCGGCGGGGGCAGTTGATCATATTCACGAAATCCATATGCGCGGCGAACTGCGGCCTGTCCACATCCTCCAGAAGCCGCAGATACGTATTCGGGCTGTCCGGCACCATCCAGGGCATGGGCTCGATGCAGTAAAAGGCGCGCGCCGGCCGCACGTCGTCGATGATCTTCCGGATGGAGGCCACGGTGCGGCGGTAGGTTTCGGGGGTGAAATTGCTTTTGTCCGCGGCGTCCCAGCCCGCGGTCCCGGGGGTGCCGGCGATATTGACGCAGCAGGGCACGCCCCATTCCTCCGCCAGGGCCAGCTGATCCTTGGCGTAGCGCAGGGCTTCTTTGGCTTTTGCCGGATCCGGGTCCAGGCAGTTGCGCCATACGCCCACCTCGGCGATCGCCGCCCCCCGGCGTTTTGCCGCGGAAACGTAACGGGCGGCTTCCTCCCGGGGCGTGCGGCAGTCGAAGGGCGCCGTGACGGCCTTGAACCGGGACGCGGCCAGCAGCCGCTCCCAGGCTTCCGGGGCGTCGAAGGAGCCCGCAACGGTTCCGCCAAGCAGCATGAAAAACGCCTCCTGTTCTTTTGTTCCGTTCGGTTTCATCATAAGCCCGGCGCGGGAACAAAGTCAATCCGCTGTGGAAAATTTTTCTTGCGCCTTCCCCGCCTGAACGGCCGGGAAAGCCTTGCGGGGGACCGGGCCCGTTTGATATAATGCAGTCAGACAATCAGAAAAAAGCCGCGTTTGCGGCGCGGAAGGAGAAATGCACCCATGCTGGCAAAACGGCCGCCCCTGGGATGGAATTCCTGGAATACCTTCGGCGATAAGATCAGCGACGCCCTGATCCGGGAAATGGCGGATTACATGGTGGACAAGGGCTACCGGGACGCGGGATACGAATACCTGGTGATCGACGACTGCTGGTCGCTCCGGGACCGGGACGAAAACGGGCTGCTGGTGCCGGACCCCGAAAAATTCCCCCACGGGATGAAGGCCCTGGCGGATTACGTGCACGGGAAGGGGCTCAAATTCGGCATGTATTCCTGCGCCGGGGTCATGACCTGCGCGGGCTATCCCTCCAGCTACGACCATGAATTTACGGACGCCGCCACCTTCGCCTCCTGGGGCGTGGATTTCCTGAAATACGATTTCTGCAATTTTCCCCAGACCGGCGACTGCCGCACCCGGTATCAGACCATGAGCATGGCGCTGAAGGCCACGGGGCGGGAGATCCTGTTTTCCGCGTGCAACTGGGGGCAGAAGGAGCCCTGGAAATGGATGCGCTCCGTGGGCGCGCAGATGTACCGCTCCACCGGCGATATCATGGACAATTACGTTTCCTTCACCGATATTTTCAAATCCCAGATCGAAAATCTGTGCATGAGCGGCGCGGGCTGCTTCAACGACATGGACATGCTCACCGTGGGCATGGGCGGCAAGGGCAACGTGGGCGTGGGCAAAACGTGTACCTATGAGGAATACCGGATGCAGTTTGCCCTGTGGTGCCTGGCGGGCGTGCCGCTGATGATGGGGGCGGACCTGCGCGCCGTGGCGCCGGAATATCAGGCCCTCATGCAGAACAAGGACCTTCTGCGCATCGACCAGGACGAGGAATGCCGCCCGCCTTACCTGATCCGCCGGGGATCGGTGTTTACCGGCAATCCCGACGCGAAGGAAGGGGAGATGCCCTGGCGCATGATCCCGGATTCGTCCTTCACCTTCTTCCGCCATCTATCCGATAACGAATTCGCCCTGGCGTACGTGAACATGTCCGAAGCGGAAAGCTGCATCCACTGCGAATTGGTGGATCTGGGGCTGCCGGTGGCCGGCGGCTGGGCGCTGGAAGCGCGCGACGTGTTCACCGGGGAAAACCTGGGCGCGAAATTCGATTATTTCAATCCCACGGTGCCCGGCCACGATATGCGGATGTACCTGTGCCGCCTGGTCAAAGCCCATGGATAAGGGGGAGGACGGGCGCTGCGTTTCCTGCGGCCGGATATTGGAAAAGGACGAAATCGCCCTGACGAAAAAGATGGTGAACCGCGGGGCGGAGGCGTTTTACTGCCTGACCTGCCTGGCGGCGCGCTTTTGCGTGGATGAGGACGCCCTGCGCCGGAAGATCCGGGAATTCCGGGAGATGGGGTGCGTTCTGTTCAGGCAGACGGATGAACGCGGTGCTTCTTCCGAATCAGGCGCGGACAAATGATATTTTCGGGACAGACAAGGAAATCCGTAAGTTTTGTCTAATATTGTCCTGGGACGGCGAAAAGACGCCGTCCGGGTAAGGAGCGGACGGACGATGAAACTGAGCGGACTGCTGCCGGGAAAAACCGCCCGGGTGCGGACGGTGGGGGGCGAGGGCGCCCTGCGACAGCATTTTCTGGATATGGGCGTGATCCCCGGGGCGGAGGTGACGGCGATCAAGCTGGCCCCCATGGGCGACCCGATGGAGCTGATGATCCACGGGTACGAACTGACGCTGCGGCTGGCGGACGCGGAAAAGATCGAGGTGGAGCCGCTTAAGCAGGCGGCGGCGCCCCGGGAGCAGCAAGACCGCCGCCGGTACAGCGATCACCCCGGATTGGGCGAGGAAGGCAAGTTCCATCCCAAGGGTACGGGCGATCCGCTGCCGGAGGGCACGAAGCTGACCTTCGCCCTGGTGGGCAACCAGAACAGCGGGAAGACCACCCTGTTCAATCAGCTCACCGGCTCCAACCAGCACGTGGGCAATTTTCCCGGCGTCACCGTGGACCGCAAGGACGGCGTGATCCGCGGCCATGCCGATACCCTGATCACCGACCTGCCGGGGATCTATTCGATGTCCCCCTATTCCAGCGAGGAGCTGGTTTCCCGGGATTTCGTGCTGAAGGATCATCCCCGGGCCATCATCAATATCGTGGACGCCACCAACATCGAAAGGAACCTGTACCTGACGGTGCAGCTATTGGAAATGAACGTGCCCATGGTGGTGGCGCTGAACATGATGGACGAATTGCGGGGCAACGGCGGCACCGTGGACGTGAACGCCATGGAACGGATGCTGGGGGTGCCGGTGGTGCCCATTTCCGCGGCGAAGAACGAAGGCGTGGACGAGCTGGTGCGTCACGCGGTGCACATCGCCAAATACCGGGAGCGCCCCGTGGAGCAGGATTTCTGCGGCGCGGAGGACCACGGCGGGGCGGTGCACCGGGCGCTGCACGCCGTGGCCCACCTGATCGAGGACCACGCCCGGGCGGCGGACCTGCCGCTGCGCTTCGCCGCGGGGAAGCTCATCGAGGGCGACCGGCTGATCGAAGAAAAGCTGGCGCTGGATCAGAACGAAAAGGAAATGCTGCAGCATATCATCCTGCAGATGGAAAACGAACGGGGGCTGGACCCCAGCGCCGCCATGGCGGATATGCGGTTCGATTTCATCCGCCGGGTGTGCGACGAATGCGTGATCAAGCCCCACGAGAGCAAGGAGCACCGCCGCAGCCAGCGCCTGGACCGGGTGCTGACGGGGAAATACACCGCCATTCCTTTCTTTATCGGCATCATGGCCCTGGTATTCTTCCTCACGTTCTTCCTGATCGGCCCCTTTTTCCAGGATCTTCTGGCCGACGGCATCGGCGCCCTCCGGGACCTGGCGGACGCGGGCATGCGGTCCGCCGGGGTCAACCAGACGGTGCAGAGCCTGGTGATCGACGGCGTTTTCGAGGGCGTGGGCACGGTGGTCAGCTTCCTGCCCATCATCGTGATCCTGTTTTTCTTCCTGTCCTTGCTGGAGGACAGCGGCTACATCGCCCGGGTGGCCTTCGTGATGGATAAGCTGCTGCGCCGCATCGGCCTGTCCGGCCGCAGCATCGTGCCCATGCTCATCGGCTTCGGGTGCACGGTGCCCGCCGTCATGTCCACCCGGACGCTGCCCAGCGCCCGGGACCGCAGAATGACCATCCTGCTGACGCCCTTTATGAGCTGCACGGCCAAGCTGCCCATTTACGGCTTCTTCGTCAGCGTGTTTTTCCCGGGGCGGAGCTGGCTGATCATCACGGGGCTGTACCTGCTGGGCATCCTGGCGGGGATCCTGGCGGCGCACGTGTTCCGGAACACCCTGTTCAAGGGCGAGGCGGTGCCCTTCGTGATGGAATTGCCCAATTACCGCTTTCCAAGCCCCCGGAACGTGATGCTGCTGCTGTGGGAGAAGGCGAAGGATTTCCTGCACCGCGCCTTTTCCGTCATCCTCATCGCCACCATCGTGGTCTGGTTCCTCAAGACCTTCGATTTCCGCTTCAATCTGGTGGAGGACCCCCACGACAGCATCCTGGCGGCGGCGGCCAGCCTGATCGCCCCGCTGTTCGCGCCGGTGGGCCTGGGGGACTGGCGGATCGTCACCTCCCTGATCAGCGGCTTCATGGCCAAGGAAAGCGTGGTTTCCGTGATGGAGATGCTGTTCCGGGACGGGCTGGAAGCCCTGGGCGGCCTGAGCGCGGCGTGCATGCTGGTGTTCAGCCTGCTGTATACCCCCTGTGTGGCGGCGGTGGCCGCCATCCGGCGGGAAATGGGGCGCAGGTGGGCCCTGGGCGTGGTGTTCTGGCAGTGTACCCTGGCGTGGCTCGGGGCGCTGATCGTGCGTTTGATCGGCATGGCTTTGGGCTGAGAAAGGAACGGCCATGAATCTTTGGGATATCCTGATCCTGGCGGGGATTGCCCTGATCGCCGCGCTGGGGATGCTGGGCGCGCGGAAGAGAAAGAAAAACGGCTGCGGCGGATGCTGCGAAGGCTGCTCCCGGCGGGGCGGCTGCGGGCTGTGAGCGCCGCGCGCCGGATCCACCGCTATTTTTCGCCCCTGGGCCCGATCCTCGTGGCCGGGGAGGGCGAGGCCGTCGCCGGGCTGTGGTTCCAGGGGCAGAAGCGCTTCGGCGCGGGGCTGGACGGAACGGAAAAAGAAGGGCCCCTGCCGGCGTTCGACGCGGCGGACCGCTGGCTGGAGAGGTATTTCGCCGGGACGGAGCCGGGCGCGCCGCCGCCGCTTCTGCTGGCGGGCACGGCGTTTTCCCGGGCGGTCTGGGCGGAACTGCTTCTGATCCCGTACGGGCATACGGCGACCTACGGGGAGATCGCCGCCCGGCTGGGCGCCGGGCACGCCGCTTCCCGGGCGGTGGGGGCCGCGGTGGGGCGCAACCCCATTTCCCTGATGGTGCCCTGCCATCGGGTGATCGGCGCGGACGGAGCGCTGACGGGTTATGCCGGGGGCCTGGAGAGGAAAAAATGGCTGCTGGCCCTGGAAAAAGACGGGGCGGGGCGAAAGAGGTGACGTATGGACAGGGGCGTTCAGGTGCTTTCCACGGTGCTGCCGGTGATCCTGATGCTGGGGCTCGGCATGCTGTGCCGGGCGAAAAAGATCCTGACCCGGCAGGGCGTGGACGCGCTCAAGACCGTGGCGGTGCAGATTGGGCTGCCGGCGGTGCTGCTGCGCACGTTTGCGTCGGCGGAATATTCCACGGCCATGCTGGCGGTGCCGCTGATCATGTTCGCGCTGTGCTGCGCCGCTTTTTATCTGGGGAAAGCCGGCGGGAAAGCGCTGAGGACCCAAAGCCGGTTCCTGCCCTTCCTGACCACGGGCTTTGAAGCGGGCATGCTGGGCTACGCCCTGTTTGAACTGCTCTACGGCCGCGAGAAGCTGGCGGATTTCGCCCGGATCGATCTGGGGCAGGTGCTGTTCGTGTTCACGCTCTATAAGGCGCTGCTTGCCCGGGAGGCGGAGGGGAAAAAGGAATCGCCGGCCGGGATCATCAGGGAAATGGCGCTGTCGCCCATCATCCTGGCCATCGTCACTGGGGTGCTGCTGGGGGTCACGGGGCTGTATCAGGCCATGGGCGAAGGGAAAGCGATCCTGGACGCCTGCGCCCAGATCGCCGCGGCGCCGGTGAGCGCGCTGATCCTGATCAGCGTGGGGTACGATCTGGCGCTGCGGGATATCCCCTGGCGCGCCGCGCTGCAGGCGGTGGGCCTGCGGCTGGCCGTCATGGCGGTGCTGGGCGGCGCCGCGCTGCTTTTGTTCCGGGCGCTGTGGCCGCAGACGGCGTGGGAAAAGCCCATGCTGCTCATGTTCCTGCTGCCGCCGCCCTATGTGCTGTCCGTCTTTTCCAATGACGATAAGCAGAGAGCATACCTGTCCTCCGCGCTGTCGGTTTCCACGATGGTGACGCTGCTGGGGTTCGTGGCGCTGGCGGCCGTCGGATGATCCGGCAGATAAAAAAAGGGGCTGTTGCAGAAGCCAATCTGCAATATCCTTTTTGTTTACAGGGATATTGGTTTTCATAAAAGAATGAGCAGCAGTGAATACCGGGAAAAAAGAAAACCCCGGGGTGGTTTGGAGGGGCCGCAGCCCCTCCAAGTGGAATCCGCAGCAGCGACCTGTGCGCTGCGAGGAGCATTTTTGCGAAGCAGAGCATGCCCTGCGAGAGCAAAAATGCTTTCCTTGCGCCTTTTTACGCCCAGGAGTCCCGCAGGGACGAGAGGAAAAGGCGTTTTTGTCGATCAAATGGAGGATCCATTTGATCGAAGGGGCTGTGCAACAGCCCCATGTTTTTTTGTTTATTGCGGCTTGTGCTTCTTTTCCCGGTACATGGCTTTGTCCGCTTTCCTGAGGAACATTTCCGCCACGGACTGAAGCGAAACGCCGTCGTCGACGAGCCCGGGAACGCTGCGGCAGCAGCCGATGCTGACGGTCATCCGGTACTGCTTCCCGGCCGCTTCCAGCCTTTCGTCGATCTGCTCCCGGACCAGCCGCCTGTATCTTTCCTCTTTCTCCTGATCGTAGTGCTTGGCCAGCACCACGAATTCGTCCCCGCCGGTGCGGACGCAGATCTCGTCTGTCAGGGCGCTTTTCCGCATTGCTTCCGCAAGGACGCACAGGCAGAAATCCCCTTCGGCGTGGCCGTAGACGTCGTTGATCTTTTTCATATTGTTCATGTCGATGAGGAATACGGCCAGCTCGTCGCCCTCGGCGCGGCATTCCTCGTAATAGCTCTCGAAGAACCGGTAATAGCCCCAGCGGTTGTACAGGCCGGTGAGCATATCCGTCTGGTACAGGTAATCCAACTCCCGCACGGAATTTTTCAGCTGATTGCGGAAGAGCCAGTTGATCAGCACCGTGCTGACGCTGACCAGCCAGGATTTGATGTGGAGCTGCTCCATTTCCTTAAGATGCGGATTCACGATGAAATACCCCAGGAAATACTGCAGGTGATGGATGGGGAAAATGTAGTACGGCGCATCGTCCTGCATCATCTCATCCGGCAGCAGCCTGCCCTTGGGCAGGGTCTGCCGCCTGACGGGCCGGCCGTGCCAGGTGCCGCAGACCACGTTGAAGGTTTCTTCCTTCAGGGTGTAGCGGTGCTGGATCAGCTTTTTCTGGTCCCAGCCGTCGATGAGGCACAGCGCCGCGTCCTGGAAGCCGGTTTCCCGCAGACAGCCCTTTTCGATTTCGCTGTAAATCTCCTCCGCGGTATCGCAGATGGCGCCGCCGAGGATCAGATTGGTGTTGGACAGGGCCAGGTTTTCCAGGTTGGTGACCGTGCGGATGTATTTTTCCCGGATGGTATCCTTTTTGCGCACCGAAGCGGGCTCGCATCCGCAGGACTGGCGCAGGCACAGCACGCCGGGAACGGCGGTTTTTTCTTCCACCGGTTCTCCCCGCAGGCGCCTGAGCAGCAGCTTCATGCCGGTTTCGCCCACGCGGAAGAAGGGCTGGGCGGAGGTGGTGATGGACGGCTCGTTGAACTGCGCCCGCAGGATATCGTCGTACCCGGTGACGATTACGTCCTGGGGCACCCGGAAGCCCCGGTCCTCCAGGGCGCTGATGATGCCGATGGCGGTATAGTCGTTGACGCAGACGATGGCCTCCGGCAGCCTGCGCTTGCCCTCCTGCGCGTAGCGGGCCAGGATCTTCTCCACGATCTCCGGCCCGCACTCCGGGCGGAGGGTGCCGTAGTAGATGCGGTCATCCCCGCAGGGAAGGCCGTGGGCGGACAGGGTGTTCTGGAAAATCTGGATGCGCTCCAGGCAGAAGGACCGCTCCACCGGCCCGGCCACGTGAACGAGGTCCCGGCAGCCGTGATGGCCGATGAGATGCTCGATCAGCTCGGAAAAAGACAGGTCCTGATCGTTGACGATACTGTATGTGCCCTCCTTCACCGTGCCCAAGGTGAATACCGGGCAGGACACCGCTTTCTTCAGCCGGTCGATGGGCTCGATGAAGGAGCCGGTCATATAGGTGTCGAAGGTGATCAGCGCGTCGTATTTTTTCAGGTCCGGCAGCAGGTATACCACGAAGTCGCCCACGTCGTAATCCTGATACAGATCGTAGTTCTTGCTGGTGTGGTTGTCGGCGAAGCTGGCGAAGAAGACGAGCTTCACGTTCTCTCCCCGGGCGTCCTCCAGCAGGCCGTTCACGGTCTGCCGCACCATGTCTTCATAGAGCGCGGAAATAAAGACCGCGATGGTTTTCCGGCCGGCGGGGAGGGGAGACGGGCTTTCTTCCTTGCGTTCCGTGCGATTTTCTTCCATAATTTGTTTTCCTGTGTCTTCTTTCCTGCTCATGCCCGGGGGTAGAGGAGGTGCAGCTTGGCGTAGAAATCCCCCAGCAGATACCGGCTGTCCATATCCTGATAAACCAGGATCTCCCGCCCGCCGGGCAGGGGAGAATAGGAGGTATCGTTTTCCACCCGGCAGACGGGGCGGCGCGCCGTGCGCCCGCAGGCGGGGTGCAGCACCGCGGTCACCGCGGGGGAATCCCCCAGGGACCAGCTTTCGCCCTGGGTCCATGCGGCTTCCGGGGTCATGTTGTAGGCGGTCATCTGCCCGAAGAGATACCGGCCGATTTTTCCGTAGGGCATCACCTGCTCCTGCAGCTCCGCCAGCCCCACCCGGATGCTGCCGTACACGTCGGAAGGGATCTGCCACACCGGGGCGGCGGACTGCAGCACGGCGTTGGCCGCGTCCGGATCGTTGCCGAAATTGAATTCCCGCCAGGGCGGACGGTTCTCCCCGTAGGGATGGCCGCCGATGACCACCGCCGTAAGCCGCGGGGCGATGTCCGGCGCTTCGCGCAGCGCCCGGGCGAGATTGGTCAGCGCGCCCATGCACAGGATGAACAGGGGGCGCGGATCTTCCGTTCGGGCTTCCCGGATCATGCACCGGACGGCTTCGGACGGCCCGCCCCCGCCGCCGGGGCCTTCCTCGCCCCGCAGCACCGGCACCTCCGATCCCATGGCCTGCGTCACCCGCAGGGCGGCTTCCCGGCTTTTTTCCATGGATCCGGGCCGGGCGAAATGCGCCGCCGTCACCGCGCGGACCAGGAGCTTGGGGCTCATCAGCGCGTAGGCGATGGCGAAGGGATCGTCCGCCTCGCAGGCGGTGTCCGTATCCACGATCACCCGAAGCTTTTTCTGCTCGGGCACCTGAAACTGAAGCAAAGGGAACACTTCTTTCCGGCCCGGACGCCGCACCGGGACATTTTTGTATGATTATACCATGATTTGCGGCGGCACGCAATCCGGATGGGGAAAATGCGGCCGGCGGCGGATGTTTTTTTTCGTTGCGTTTCTCCGGCGCGGATGATATAATGGATTCAGAAACATGGATATCCGGCTTCGTGCCGCTTATAGCGAGGTGCAAAAGTGAAAATCACGGCTATCGGTGAAATCCTGGTGGACATGACTCAAACCCGGATCGACGAAAACGGCATACCCCATTTTGCGGCGAACCCCGGCGGCGCGCCGGCCAACGTGGCCGTTGCGGCGGCGAAGCTGGGGGCGGAGGCCGCCTTCGTGGGGTGCGTGGGGGAGGACGCCTTCGGCGCGCTGCTGCGGGATACGCTGGTGCGCTTCGGCGTGTCCGCGGAGGGGCTGCAGACCGCGAAGGGGGCCAGCACCACATTGGCGGTGGTGACGGTGGACGCCCGCGGGGAGCGCAGCTTTTCCTTCTGCCGCAAGCCCGGGGCGGACACCCGCATCGACATGGAACAGGCAAAGGAGGCCGTGCGGGGCACGGGCATATTGCATTTCGGCAGCGTCAGCCTCACCGATCCCGACTGCCGGGAGGCGGTGACAGCCGCAGTGCGGAGCGCCAAGGCTTCCGGGGCGCTGATCACCTACGATCCCAATTACCGCTCGGTGCTGTGGGATTCGGAGGCGGAGGCCGTTATTCAGATGCGCGCCGTGCTGCCGCTGTGCGATATCGTGAAGATCAGCGACGAGGAAACGGCGCTGCTGTGCGGCGTGAAGGAGCCGGAAGCCGCCCTTGGGAAGCTGATGAACCTGGGGGTGCGCCTGGCGGTGGTGACGCTGGGGGCCCGCGGGGCCATGTGGCGCTGCGGGGCCCTGACGGGGGCCGTGCCCGGCTGCCCGGTGAAGGTGGCGGACACCAACGGCGCGGGGGACACCTTCTTCGGCGCGTTCCTGAGCCGCATTGCCCGCCGGGGCGGCATCGACGGCCTGACCGCGGAGGAGCTGAACGCCTTCGTGGGCTTCGCCAACAAGGCGGCGTCCATCACCGCCAGCCGTCCGGGGGCTATCCCCGCCATGCCCACGCTGCAGGAAACCGAGGAGGGATGACGAGATGAAGGACCATTGGAAAAGCGAATTTGCGTCCCGCTTCCGCCGGCATGAAGACGAGCTCAAATGGCTGTACTGCGAGCTGTATCACAGCGATATGCGGGCGTACGATTACTTTACGGACATGCTCTACCGCGCCTGGGAGGAGCGGCCGGAGCCCCTGAAAATGATGGACCGGGCCCGGGAGGAATACCCGGACTGGTACAAGGGGCACGACCTGGTGGGCATGCTGATGTACGTCAGCGCCTTCGCGGGCACCCTCCGGGGCGTCCGGGAAAAGCTGGACTACATCGCCGACTGCGGCGTCAGCTACCTGCATCTTATGCCCCTGCTGGAAAGCCCCGCCGGCCGCAGCGACGGGGGCTACGCCGTCAGCGATTTCCGCCGGGTGCAGCCGGAATTGGGCACCATGGAGGACCTTCGGGCTCTGGCGGACGACTGTCACGAGCGGGGCATCGCCCTGTGCCTGGATTTCGTGATGAACCACACCAGCGAGGATCACGAATGGGCCCGCCGCGCGAAGGCGGGGGAAAAGGAATATCAGGCCCGGTATTTCTTCTACGACGACTGGACGCTGCCCAACGCCTTTGAGCAGACCGTGCCCCAGGTGTTCCCCACCACCGCGCCGGGGAACTTTACCTGGTGCGAGGAAGCGGGCAAGGCTGTGATGACCACCTTCTACCCCTACCAGTGGGACCTCAATTACGCAAACCCCACCGTTTTCAACGACATGACGGACAACATGCTCTTCCTGTGCAATCACGGGGTGGACGTGATCCGTCTGGACGCGGTGCCCTACATCTGGAAGGCCCTGGGCACCTCCTGCCGGAACCTGCCCCAGGTGCACACCCTGGTGCGCATGATGCGCATGGCCTGCGAGATCGTGTGCCCCGGCACCTTGCTGCTGGGCGAGGTGGTGATGGAGCCCAGCAAGGTGGCGCCGTATTTCGGCACGGTGGAAAAGCCCGAATGCCATCTGCTTTACAACGTCACCACCATGGCCACCGTCTGGCACACCGTGGCCACCCGGGACGTGCGGCTGCTGGCGCACCAGATGGCGCAGGTGTTTTCCCTGCCCCGGGATTATACGTTCCTCAATTACCTGCGCTGCCACGACGATATCGGCTGGGGGCTGGATTACGGCTTCCTTTCCAGTTTTGGCTGGCAGGAGGTGCCCCACAAGAAATACCTGAACGATTACCTGACGGGCAAATGGCCCGGCAGCCCCGCCCGGGGAGAACTGTACAACGACGACCCGCGGCTGGGGGACGCCCGGCTCTGCGGCACCACGGCGTCCCTGTGCGGCATTGAGGCGGCCCGGGAAAGCGGCGACAGGCAGGCCATGGCCCGGGCGATCCGGCTGGACGAAACGCTGCACGCCTTCATGTTCACCTTAAGCGGCGTGCCGGTCCTTTACAGCGGCGACGAGATCGGCCAGGAGAACGACGGCGCATACCACGGCGATCCCCTGAAACGGGAGGACAGCCGCTACCTGCACCGGGGGAACATGGACTGGAAAAAGGCGGAAAAGCGCACGAAAAAGACCACGGTGGAAGGGAAGCTCTTCTCCGCGCTCCAGAAAATGGAGCAGATCCGGGCGGAGCACCCCGCCTTCGACACCGAGGCGGACACCTGGCTGCTGGATACGGGCAGCGACCACGTGCTGGGCATCGGGCGCTATTATCGGGGAGAAAAGCTGCTGGCCCTGTTCAATTTCGCCGACGGGGAGGAAACCGCCTGGATCAAGGACCGGGAAACCTATACCGACCTGATGGACCTGACGGAAACGGACGCCGGGGCGGTGCGCGTGCCCGCCGGCGGCTTCCGCTGGCTGCTGCATACGTTTTAAGGAGAATGCGCCATGAAGAAAAAACTGATTTTTCTGGATATCGACGGCACACTGACCCCCGCGGGGAGCAACACGCCGCCGGAGAGCGCCATGCGGGCGGTGAAGCGCGCCCAGGCCCGGGGACATAAGGTGTTCCTGTGCACGGGACGCAATCCCGCCATGCTCTCTCCGGTGCTGGCGCTGGGGTTCGACGGCGCGGTGGCCGGGGCCGGGGGCTACGTGTTCGCCGGGGAAAAAGTGCTTTTCGACTGCCCCATGACGGCGGAGCAGCTGGAAACGGGGATGCGGCTGCTTCGGGAAAACGGCGTGTTCCGCACCATCGAGGCGAAGGACGCCACCTGGGGCGACGAGGACCTGGGGGATTTCCTGGCCCAGGCGGGGGAGGGCAACAGCGAGCTGGTGCGCTGGCGCAAGGCCCTGGCGGAGCAGCTCAACATCCTGCCCATGCGGGAATACGACGGGCGGCCCGTCTACAAGATCGTGTTCATGTGCAAGACCGCGTCCCAGCTGGAGCCCGCCCGGCAGGCGCTGGAAAAGGATTTCAATTTCGTGGTGCAGGACGTGGCGGCCTATCAGTGCTTAAACGGCGAGCTCATCAACCGCCGGTTCGACAAGGGCCGGGGCATCCGCATCGTGGCGGAGCACTTCGGCCTTCCCCTGGAGGACACCATCGGCTTCGGCGACAGCATGAACGATCTGGAAATGATCCAGACGGCGGGCTGCTCCGTCTGCATGGACAACGGCAGCCCCAAGCTCAAGGAAATCAGCGATCTTATCTGCCCCGCGGTGGAGAACGACGGGCTGTACTGGGGCTTTGAGAAGCTTGGGCTGATCTGAAAAAAGGCACGGCGTGCCGCGTCGGCAGGCGCGGCGCGTTTTTTTGGGAGGGAAGGCCATGGACCGTCAGATGCGCGCGGACGCGGACAGGATCGTCCGGGCGGCCATCGCCGCCGTGCAGCCGGATGCCGCCGTGCGCCGGGCATTGGAAAATGCGGCGCTGTCGGGCCGGGTGGTGCTGGTGGCCGCCGGAAAAGCGGCCTGGCGCATGGCGAAGGCGGCGTACGACTGCCTGGGCAGCCGCATCGAAAGCGGCGCGGTGATCACCAAGTACGGCCACGTCATGGGCTCCATCGCAAATTTTTCCTGCTATGAGGCGGGCCATCCCGTGCCGGATGAGAATTCCTTCCGGGCCACCCGGGCGGCGCTGGAAACGGTATCCGGCCTGACGGAAAGGGATACCGTGCTGTTCCTGCTTTCCGGCGGCGGCAGCGCTTTGTTTGAAATCCCGCTGATTCCCGGCGGGGAATTGCAGGATATCACGGAGCAGCTGCTCAAAAGCGGGGCGGACATCGTGGAGATCAACACCGTCCGCAAGCGCCTGAGCGCCGTCAAGGGCGGGCGGTTCGCCCGGCTGTGCGCCCCTGCCCGGGTGGAAGCGGTGGTGCTGTCGGACGTGCTGGGGGATCCGCTGGATATGATCGCCTCCGGCCCGGCCTGCCCGGACGGGAGCACCTGCGCGGACGCCCGGCGCGTGGCGGAAAAACACGGGCTGCGCCTGACGGAGGAAGCCCGGCGGCTGCTGAATCAGGAAACGCCCAAGGCGCTTCCCAACGTGCATGCCCAGGTGACGGGCAGCGTAAAGGCGTTGTGCGCGGCGGCGGCGGAGGCCTGCCGTGACCTGGGATACGAGCCCGTGCTGCTGACGGACCGGCTCTGCTGCCAGGCCCGGGACGCGGGCAGCTTTCTTTCCGCTATCCTGCGCACCCATGCGGAAGACGGGAAAAGCCTGGCCTTCCTGGCCGGGGGCGAAACGGTGGTGCGGGTCACGGGGAAAGGTCTGGGCGGGCGGAATCAGGAAATCGCCCTGGCCGCAGCGCCCCTGCTCAGCGGCATGCCGGGGGCGGCGGTGTTTTCCGTGGGCAGCGACGGCACCGACGGCCCCACCGACGCGGCGGGAGGCTACGCCGACGGCGATACCTGCCGGGAGCTGAAGGAATACGGGATGACCGCGGAGGACATGCTCCGAAACAACGACGCCTACCATGCCCTTGAAAAAACCGGCGGCCTGATCAGGACCGGGCCCACCGGCACCAACGTAAACGATATTTCCGTGGCCCTGCTGCGCCGGTGAAAAAGCGTCAGGAAGAAAAAGGGAAAAAATAATTGTTTACGGATCGCGGATTCTGTTATATAATCACTGTGAATGGTGGATTTGTGAAAAAACAGTCCAATACGAACAAATAACCAAATAAAGGGGGTTACCGCATGGCTCTGGACTACCGGAAATGCGCTGAGCAGATCGCCGCCAACATCGGCGGCGGCGCCAACGTCATCAGCGCGGCCCACTGCGCCACCCGGCTGCGCCTGGTGATCGCGGACAACGGAAAGGTCAACAAGAAAGCCCTGGAAGAAATCGACGGCGTCAAAGGCATGTTTGAAAGCAACGGCCAATTGCAGCTCATCATCGGCACCGGCACCGTCAACAAGGTGTACGACGAATTCCTCTCCGTCACCGGCGCTTCCGCCGCCACGAAGGACGACGTGAAGGCGGCGGCCGCGTCGAAAATGCCCTGGTGGAAGAAAATCCTGAAAACCCCCGGCGATATCTTCGTGCCCATCCTGCCCGCCATCGTGGCCTCGGGCCTGATGATGGGCCTGGTGGAAGCCATCCCGAAGTTCGCTCCCGGCTTCCAGAACACCGGCTGGTACGCCTTCCTGGATCTTGTGGCCAACACTGCCTTCGCCCTGCTGCCCGTGCTGGTGGCCATTTCCGCCGCCCGGGTGTTCGGCGGCAACGTATTCCTGGGCGCCGTCATCGGCCTGATGCTGGTGCATCCCGCCCTGCTCAACGCCTGGAACGCAGGCAACGTGCAGGAGGTGGCGCAGAAATTCAACAGACCGATCCCAACATCCATCGTCCAGCAAGCCTTGGATGAGCTGCCGTCGGAATACGATCACCTGTGGGTGGACGGCAGCGGCAATGTGATCGGCAAAGAAGCCTTCATGCAGCAGCTGGACGCCCTTTACGGCACCGGCGAAACCGTCGCCCCCAACCTGATCAACAGCCTGCCCGCCGGAAAAGCGCCGAAGCTGAACAAGGTCGTTGAGGATGGCGTGACGAAATACATTCATGTGACAGACGCCGACGGCAAGGACGTCATGGAAGACGTGGCGCTGGGCGGCGCCGTCTGGGAGAACATCAAGACCAAGATGACCGTCAGCGAATTGCAGGACGGTGGCATCGCAAAATGGTCCTTGTTCGGGGACGTGGGCATTTCCCAGATGGGTTATCAGGGCCACGTGATCCCCGTGATCCTGGCGGTGCTGTTCATGTGCTTCCTGGAAAAGAAGCTGCATAAAATCGTGCCCGAAATGATCGACCTGTTCGTGACCCCGCTGGTGACGGTGCTGGTGACGGCCTTCGCCGCCTTCCTGGTGATCGGCCCCATCTTCGCGGTGGTGGAAAACTGGGTGCTGGCCGGGGCGCAATGGCTGATCTCCCAGTTCTACGGCATCGGCGCGGCCATCATGGGCGCGATTTATCCGCTGACGGTGGTCATGGGCCTGCATCACATGTACAACGTGATCGAGGCCGGCATGATCGCCCAGACCGGCGTGAACACCTGGATGCCCATTGCCTCCGCCGCCAATTTCGCCCAGTTCGGCGCCTGCCTTGCGGTGGCATTGAAGGTGCATAACCAGAAAACCAAATCCGTGGCGCTGCCCTCGTCCCTGTCCGCCTCCCTGGGCATTACGGAGCCGGCGATCTTCGGTATCAACTACCGGTTCATGAAGCCCTTCGTATGCGGCATGATCGGCGGCGCGGCGGGCTCCCTGTTCGCCACGTTCCTCACCGGCACCAACGCGGCGGGCCAGACGGTGCGCTTCGGCGCCACCACCTATGGCGTCACCGGCATCCCCGGCATCCCCGCCGTGAACAATACCTTCATGTACATCGTGGAGCTTCTGATCGCCGCCGGCATCGCCTTCGCGCTGACCTGGTTCATCTGGAAGGAAGAGAAGCCCGAGGCCGTGCCCGCGGAAGGCGCCGTGACCGCCGCGCCGGCAGAGCCCGAAATCGAAGTGCCCTCCGTCAGCGTGATCCGCTGCGCCGCCGGCACTGTGCTGCAGCCCGTGAAGGGCACCGTGATCCCCCGGGAGGAAATCCCGGACGACACCTTCGCCTCCGGCGTCCTGGGGGACGGCGTGGGCATCCAGCCCAGCGACGACAAGGTGGTGGCCCCCTTCGACGGCACCGTTTCCTCCGTGGCGGAAAGCCAGCACGCCGTGGGCATCGAGTGCAACGGCATGGAAATGCTGATCCACGTGGGCGTGGACACCGTGAATATGAAGGGCGACGGCTTCACCTGCCTGGTGAAGGAAGGCGACGAAGTGAAGGCCGGTCAGCCCCTGATCCTCTTTGACCGGGAAAAGATCAAGGCCGCCGGATACAGCGATACCGTGGCCGTGCTGCTCACCAATTCCGAGGATATGGAAAACGTGGAGTGCGGCGCCCGGTAACGGACGGGCTTCCCGGGGAGCCGCTCTTTATAGGAAAGCGGGCGGCTCCCCCCGGCCCCCTTCCGGGAAAACCGGCAGAAATTGATTCAATGTGATTTTATTCCGTGAAAGCGGAAGAGAGAAATAGGAGGAAAAGCCATGAAGTCTTTTGAGTACACCATCACCGATCCCGTGGGCATCCATGCCCGTCCCGCCGGCGTGCTGGTCAAGGAAATCAAGAAGTACGCCTCCACCGTCACCGTGATCAAGGGCGAAAAGGCCGTCAACGCCCTGAAGCTCATGGCCCTGATGGGCATGGGCATCAAGCAGGGCGACACCGTGAAGGTCACCGTGGAGGGCGCGGACGAGGATACTGCCGCCGCCGCCATCGAGGAATTCTTCAAGGCCAATCTGTAACGGGATCACACGAAAACGGCTGCCTGCGGGACAGCCGTTTGTTTTCAGCATAGAGGAGGAAACGATATGATTTCCATTCAGGGCAAAGGCGTATCCACCGGCGTGGCCATCGGCCCGCTGTACTACTATCAGCGCGCAAAATCCACCATCCGCCGCTATGAGGTGGAGGATGCGGAGGCGGAGTGGGCGCGGTTCAAGGCCGCCCAGGAAAAGGCTGTTTCCCAGATGGGCGAATTGGCCGAAAAGGCCCGGGCGGAGGCCGGGGACGAAGCGGCGCTGCTGTTTGAGACCCATCAGATGATGGCGGAGGACATGGAATTTGAAGAAGCCATCCAGACCGCCATCCAGGATGCGCGCCTCAACGCCGAGGCCGCCGTCACCGATACCGCGGTGCAGTTCGCGGAAATGTTCGCCGCCATGGACGATCCTTATTTCCAAGCCCGGGCGGCGGACGTGAAGGACGTGTCCGGCCGCATCATCGCGGCCCTCACCGGCGTGGCCCAGGGAGGCATCGACTCCCCGGTGCCCGTGATCCTGGCGGCGGACGATCTGGCCCCCAGCGAAACGGTGCAGCTGGATAAGAGCAAGATTTTGGGCTTCGTCACCGAGGGCGGCTCCGGCTCCTCCCACACCGCCATCCTGGCCCGCACCATGGGCATCCCCGCCATCATCGGCGTGGGCAACCAGCTCAAACCGGAATACGAGGGCAAAGAGGTCATCATCGACGGCGGCACCGGCAGCGTGGTGGTGGACGCCGACGCGGAGACCAAGACCCGCCTGCTCAAGAAGATGGAAGAGCAGAAAAAGCAGCGGGAGCTGCTGGAAAAGCTCAAGGGCCTGCCCAATGAGACCCTGGACGGACGCAGGATCAAGGTGTTCTGCAATATCGGCTCGCCCGATGACGTACCCGCGGTGCT